>NZ_JBGQQZ010000035.1:0-25396 GCF_045528575.1 Ruoffia sp. FAM 24228 | reverse complement strand
AGACACCTTTACAATATCAGAATGGGGTTCTTTTTTCATCACTTAACAGGTGAAAATGAAAAAGTAAATTTAAGCTGCCGTTAGGCAGTTGGCACATGTTTCAACGAAAAGTATGAATTGTTCAGGTGTATTGTTTGAATGATAAGGGATTGTAAAAAATGTAATGTTTATAATATCTGAAATGTCATTGTCTATGGCTCATCACTTCTTTCCTGATCAAACAAAAAAATAGTCATCCATTCAATGAATGGATGACTATTACTCAAGACCCATTCATAGCTTACACGAATAGGACTGGAACACGTTAGATTTTTAATCTAAGGTTCAAGTCCTGGTCTTAATAATAATAATAATGTTATTATTTTGTAAGTTATGCATAGCTCTCTCTTTCCTTTAATCATTTTCTAATATAATCATAATATACTTTAATCATTTTAATTGCAATGATTTATGCATAATATTTCTGAATATCCACCACTAGACCAGTTTTATGTGCTTATATTATTTTTTTATGGTTTGAATTTTTAGCCATTCTTCAATAAGTCCATTTAATCTAGGATAATCTTCGTGCTTAATAATCGAGTAACGGACTGTCTCTTTTAAGTTATCTTCTTCATAAAATCGGCCCGAAAAACCATTCTCTTCTAGAAAGCGACCTAAACTCAGTGCTCTATCTCCATAGGTAAATACAAAGTTGGTGTAACTATCATTCACACTCATCACATGATTTACTTGCTTAAAGGCTCCAACTAGCATATCACGAGCCTCTAATTGATAATTGGCGTATTCCTTGACCCATGCTTTATCTTCTAAAAAGATACTCGCTAAATTCATCCCTACGTGATCTAAAGGATAAGGGTGATTAATTCGAGTAACTTTATCGTAAGTCTCCCCTTTGGCAATAATAATTCCAATTCTTAAGCCAGCCAATCCGTATATTTTACTTAAAGTACGAATAATTAATACATGCTCACCATCTGGGCGTGCATATTCTTTACCGAATTCAATATATGCTTCGTCGATGACAAAATATCCATGCATTGCTTCCATCGCATCCGCAATTGCTTGTAATTCATCTTCTTTGAACATCAATCCCGTTGGATTATGAGGATTAGATAGTATGAATAAAGACGGTTTTTTCTTATAAATTGCTTTAACTATCTTGTCAAAATCAAATGAATAATCCACTTCGCTCTCTACCTCATAAAAAGGTAATTGTAGTTGCTCAGCATAATCTTTATACATAAAGAAATCTGGAGTGATTGTCATAATACCTTTTTGACCTAAAGTGATAAAGGTTTTCTGGATCCACTCATCTGCACCACTAGCCAATTCAATTTCATCTACATTTAAATTATTATCTTTAGCGTAAATAGCTTTCAATTGTCCTAATTCAACATCCGGATAATCTTGAAATACTGTTCTATTATATACTTCATCCATATATTCTTTTTTAATCGGTGAAATTGGACTTGTATTTCTGTTCATTATAATCATAATTCAACCTCGTTTCTTGAAATATATTCTATTATAACACTAATAATTTTAATTGAAATCTAATGAATTTAAAAATCTGTATAAAAAAACACCCCATAAGGGGTGTTTAATTGTGGTTTGGAATTATTGTTCGATTGAAGTAACAGTTCCGGCACCAACAGTACGTCCACCTTCACGGATAGAGAAACGAGTTCCATCTTCCATAGCGATTGGGTGAATTAATTCTACAGAGATAGTTACGTTGTCACCAGGCATTACCATTTCAGTTCCTTCTGGTAATTCGATGATTCCTGTAACGTCAGTTGTAGTAAAGTAGAATTGTGGGCGGTAGTTATCGAAGAATGGAGTATGACGTCCACCCTCTTCTTTAGATAATACATAAATCTCAGCAGAGAATTTAGTATGTGGTGTAATTGAACCTGGTTGAGCTAAAACTTGTCCACGTTCGATGTCATCACGTGTCACACCACGTAATAATGCACCAATGTTATCTCCCGCTTCAGCGTAATCTAACATTTTACGGAACATCTCAACACCAGTTACAGTAGTTTTTTGAGTATCTTTGATACCAACGATTTCAACTTCGTCACCTACTTTAACTTGTCCACGTTCTACACGACCAGTAGCAACTGTACCACGACCAGTAATTGAGAATACATCCTCAACCGGCATCATGAATGGTTTGTCGATTTCACGAGCTGGTTCTGGAATGAATGTATCTACAGCTTCCATTAATTCTAAGATTTTAGCTTCGTTTTCAGCGTCGCCTTCTAAAGCTTTTAATGCAGAACCAACGATTACAGGAACATCGTCTCCTGGGTAATCATATTCTGATAATAAGTCACGAACTTCTAATTCAACAAGTTCTAATAACTCTTCATCATCAACCATATCAGCTTTGTTTAAGAATACTACGAAGTGAGGCACACCAACTTGACGTGATAATAAGATATGCTCACGAGTTTGTGGCATTGGTCCGTCAGCAGCAGATACTACTAAGATAGCACCGTCCATTTGAGCAGCACCAGTGATCATGTTTTTAACGTAGTCCGCGTGTCCTGGCGCATCGATATGTGCGTAGTGACGGTTAGCAGTTTCATACTCAATATGTGAAGTATTGATTGTGATTCCACGTTCTTTTTCTTCAGGTGCGTTATCGATTGAAGCATAATCTTGTGCTACACCAAAACCATTTTTAGCTAAAACTGTTGCGATTGCAGCAGAAGTAGTTGTTTTACCGTGGTCAACGTGACCTAAAGTCCCAATATTAACATGGGGTTTCGTACGTTCAAATTTTTCTTTTCCCATTATTTAATCCTCCTAAAATATATGTAACCTATTATAGATTATTTCCTAATCTATCAAAATGATTATACCGTGAAAGGAAGGTAAATTCAACCATTTACCTCCACATATTCACGTTTATAGCAAGCTTTCTGCTTAGTTATAAAGCAGATTATCTACCGCTATGTTTCTCGATGATTTCTTCTTGAATTGATTTTGGAACAGCTTCATAGTGGTCGAATTGCATTGTAAATGTACCACGACCTTGAGTAGATGAACGTAATGTTGTCGCGTAACCGAACATTTCTGCTAAAGGAATGAATCCTCGAACGATTTGTGCGTTACCACGAGCAGTTGTACCTTCGATGCGTCCACGTCTTGAGTTCACGTGTCCCATTACATCACCTAAGTATTCTTCAGGAACTGTAACTTCTACTAACATCATTGGTTCTAAGATTGCTGGATCAGCTTTCTTAGCAGCTTCACGTAATGCTAATGAAGCAGCAACTTTGAAGGCAGTCTCAGAAGAATCGACATCATGGTAAGAACCATCGTAAAGCTTAGCTTTAACGTCGATTAATTCAAATCCTGCTAATACACCGTTTTCCATTGCGTCTTTAAGTCCTGCATCTACTGCTGGGATGTATTCACGAGGAACTGCCCCACCAACAATTGCGTCCTCAAATTCGTATCCGGCACCTTCTTCGTTAGGTGTGAATTCAATCCAAACGTGTCCGAATTGTCCTTTACCACCTGATTGACGAACGAATTTACCTTCTGCTTTTGTAGCTGTACGGAAAGTTTCACGGTATGAAACTTGTGGTGCACCAACACTTGCAGAAACTTTAAATTCACGTTTTAGACGGTCAACGATGATATCTAAGTGTAACTCACCCATACCAGCGATGATTGTTTGTCCAGTTTCGTGATCAGTTGTCGCACGGAAAGTTGGATCTTCTTCAGCTAACTTAGCAAGAGCAGCAGACATTTTGTCTTGGTCAGCTTTTGACTCAGGTTCAATTGCAACGTTAATAACTGGCTCTGGGAATTCCATTGATTCAAGAATCACTGGCGCATTCTCAGCACATAAAGTATCACCAGTTGTTGTATTTTTAAGACCTACCGCAGCAGCGATATCTCCTGAGAATACTTCTGGGATTTCTTCACGTGAGTTAGCGTGCATTTGTAAGATACGACCAACACGTTCACGGTTGTCTTTAGTCGCATTTAGAACGTATGAACCGGCAGCTAATGTACCAGAATATACACGGAAGAATGTTAGACGTCCTACGAATGGGTCAGTCATAACCTTGAATGCTAAAGCAGCAAAGTCTTCTGAATCATCAGCATGATGTTCTAAAGTATCTTCTGTTCCTGGAATAGTACCGATAATTGGTGGTACTTCTAGTGGTGATGGTAAGAAATCAACAACACCGTCTAGTAATAATTGTACCCCTTTGTTCTTGAATGAAGAACCAACATAAACTGGGTAGAACTCAACCGCAACTGTCGCTTTACGGATTGCCTCTTTAAGAGTTGCAACATCGATTTCTTCACCTTCTAGGTAAGACATCATAATGTCTTCATCTAAATCAGCGATAGCTTCAATTAAGTTTGTACGCCATGTGTCAGCTAATTCTTTCATGTCATCAGGGATTTCAATTTCTTCAACGTCTTCACCTAAATCATCATGATAGTGGTATGCTTTCATGTCAATTAAGTCGATGATTCCGTTAAAGTCATCTTCTGCACCAATTGGTAATTGAACAGGGTGAGCATTTGCATCTAAACGTTCGTGAAGAGTTTCAGTCGCGTTTAAGAAATCAGCACCAAGTTTATCCATCTTATTGATATATACAATACGAGGAACACCGTAAGTTGTAGCTTGACGCCAAACTGTTTCAGTTTGAGGTTCTACACCTGATTGAGCATCTAATACAGTTACTGCACCATCAAGTACACGTAATGAACGTTCTACCTCTACGGTAAAGTCCACGTGACCTGGAGTATCAATAATGTTTACGCGGTGCTCATTCCATTGTGCAGTTGTAGCTGCAGATGTAATTGTAATACCACGCTCTTGTTCTTGCTCCATCCAGTCCATTTGTGATCCACCATCATGAGTTTCACCAATTTTGTGAATACGTCCTGTATAGTAAAGGATACGCTCAGTAGTTGTCGTTTTCCCTGCATCAATATGGGCCATGATTCCGATGTTACGCGTTTTATCAAGAGAAAATTCTCTCTTTGCCATACTATTTTACCCCTCTTTCAAATATATAATGAGTAATTGTTAATCGCCTATGCAAATCTTTGCATAAAACAGCCAACCAATTTCTACCAGCGGAAGTGCGCGAAGGCTTTATTGGCTTCAGCCATTTTGTGCATGTCTTCACGTTTCTTAACAGAAGCACCTGTATTATTAGCTGCGTCCATTATTTCACGCGCAAGACGTGTTTCCATCCTTTTCTCCCCACGTAAACGTGAGTATTGAGTTAACCAGCGGATAGCTAAAGTATAACGACGTTCTGGACGAACTTCAATAGGAACTTGATAGTTAGAACCTCCGACACGACGAGCTTTAACTTCTAACAATGGCATAATATTTTCGATTGCTTGTTCGAAGACTTCTAATGGCTCTTGACCTGTTTCTTCACGAATAATATCGAAAGCTGAATATAAGATTTTAGAAGCTTTTCCACGTTTACCATCAACCATGATACGGTTAATTGTACGTGTAACTAATTTTGAATTGTAAATTGGATCTGCTAAAACTTCACGTTTTGCTACATTACCTTTACGAGGCATTCAAACTCCTCCTTTCATAAGGAATTATTTTTTTATTTATTTAGGTTTTTTAGTTCCATATTTAGAACGACTTTGACGACGTTCAGTAACACCAGCTGTATCTAACGCTCCACGAACGATGTGGTAACGTACCCCTGGTAAGTCTTTTACACGTCCTCCACGGATTAACACAACACTATGTTCTTGTAAGTTGTGTCCTTCTCCTGGAATGTATGCTGTAACTTCCATTAAGTTTGATAAACGAACACGCGCGTATTTACGTAACGCCGAGTTAGGTTTTTTAGGTGTCATAGTACCAACACGAGTACATACACCACGTTTTTGTGGTGACATAGTAGTTGTTGAAGTACGTTTATAACTGTTATATCCAACGTTTAAAGCTGGAGAGTTCGATTTAGTCGTTTTAGACTTACGTGGTTTATTAACTAATTGATTAATTGTAGGCATGAATTGTCCTCCTCCCGTCTTCTTTTCTTAGTCCACACATCCAAGTGTGTCATTTTATAGTAAAATTCAATAAACAACTTTTCAGTTGCTTAAGATAAGAGTTTTAAAGCAGTCAGCACGACTGTTGACCAGGAATCTGTCATTAAAACACCTTAGGTATAGTATCATGTGGATTTACTTTCGTCAATAGTCTTGAGCATTTTTTTCAAAAAAAACCGACTATTTGTTAATTTTAAACAAATAGTCGGAAATATGTTATTTATCAGCGTTGATAAAGTCATACTTTTCAGGTTCTTCTTTGAATTTTCTCACAACATATGGACAAGTCGCTTTGATTTTCTTACCTTCTTTGTCCATTTCTGATACTAATTCATCTAAAAGTTTACCTGCAATTCCTTGTCCTCTTAATGCGGGGTCTGTAAAAGTATGATCAGCGACTACCACTTGGTCGTTTGATGAGCTTGGTGGAAACGTAATTTCCGCTAATAACTTATCTGCTTCGTCACGATATACAATTGCGTTACCTTCTCTTTTAAACTCCATTAAATCGCCTCCTTGACGTCTATATAAATAGTTTACCATGGTTAGATGATTTAATTAAATTTAATGCTTGAAGCGAATAGTCTAGGTGTTATTAGTTGTTACGTAAAGTTGGGAATAATAATACATCACGAATAGATTGCGCGTTTGTTAACAGCATAACTAGACGGTCAATTCCGATTCCTAACCCACCTGTTGGCGGCATACCGTATTCTAATGACTCTAAGAAATCTTCATCCACTGGATGCGCTTCGTCGTTTCCTTGATCTTTCTCTTCCATTTGAGCTTCAAAACGCTCACGTTGGTCTACTGGGTCAGTTAACTCAGTAAAGGCATTCCCATATTCATGGCCCGCGATAAATAATTCGAAACGATCTGTAAATCTTGGATCTTCTTGGTTTTTACGCGCCAATGGTGATATCTCTACTGGATGTCCAAATACAAATGTTGGTTGAACAATTGTATCTTCACATTTATCTTCAAAGAAGTTGTTGATAATATGTCCAACAGTTGTGTCATGGTCGTTGACAGTTACATGGTGTTCTTTAGCTAAAGCTTTTGCTTCTTCAAAAGACATTTCTTGCCAGAAATCAACGCCAGTAATTTCTTTAATAATATCTACCATATGAACACGACGCCATTCTGATTCTAAATCAATCGTTTGATCGTCATATACCAATACACCAGAGCCTAATACTTTATTAGCCACATGTTTAATTAATGATTCTGTTAAATCCATGATATCCGTAAAGATACTGTATGCAGTATATACTTCTAACATAGTAAATTCAGGGTTATGTGTTGTATCCACACCCTCATTACGGAATACACGCCCAATTTCGTAAACTTTCTCAAAGCCACCAACTACAAGACGTTTTAGATGTAATTCTAAAGCGATTCGTAAATATAATTCCATATCTAAGGCGTTATGGTGTGTAATAAATGGTCTGGCATTTGCTCCACCTGCGATATTATGTAAAACCGGTGTTTCAACTTCCATATAATCATTGTCATCTAAATAACGACGGATTTCTGAGATGATTTTAGATCGGTTCACAAAACGTTCACAACTCTCATCATTACTAATTAAGTCTAAGTATCGTTGACGGTAGCGTTGTTCAATATTTGCTAAACCATGATATTTATCTGGTAATGGACGTAATGCTTTTGTTAAAGGAGTGAATGACGTTGCACGAACAGATAATTCGCCCGTATTTGTCTTAAATAAATATCCTTCAACACCAACGATATCCCCCAAGTCAGCTTGTTTGTACCAATCGTAACTTTCTTCACCAATCATATCTTTACGTACATAAAGTTGGATACGTCCTTTCATGTCTTGGATATGGGCAAATCCTGCTTTTCCTTTACCACGTTTAGACACTATACGGCCTGCAACTTTTACGTTAATTTTTTCAGCTTCTGATAATTCTTCTTTAGTAAGGTGATCAAATTCACTTACGATATCTACTGAATAGTGTGTTCTTGTAAAACCAGCATCAAATGGGTTGACGCTATCTGATTCTAACATTGAAGTCATCTTTTCACGACGAACTAGTAGTTGGTCATTTAACTCTTCATGTGTTTGTTCTTGATTATCACTCACGTTATTCACTCCTCATTTACTTTATTACTTCTCTTAAAAATTAAAGCACATCTAACAAACAAATACAATGCTTGTCTTAATAATCTAAACTAAGCTTCTTCTACCAAGGCAAGCAATTCCTCTTCACTAAACTGATAGGCTTCATTACAGTAATGACAGACTACTTCTGCGCCATGATCTTCGTCAATCATTGCTTGAATATCATCCTTACCTAATAATTTAATTCCATCAGAGAAACGTTCCTTCGAACAATGACAGTTAAAGCGGACATCTAAATAATCTAAAATCTTAGAATTACCTTCGCCAACCAATCTATCTAATAGCTGTTCTACTGTTAAGCCACTATTTAACAAATCAGATACTCTACCTAAGTTATTAATTTTGTCTTCTAAAGCAGAGATGGTTTCTTCTGTTGCCCCTGGCATGACTTGAATCATAAAGCCGCCGGCTTGTGCAACAATATCCCCTTTATCAACTAAAACACTTAGTCCAATAGATGAAGGCGTTTGTTCTGACACCGCCATATAATAGGTAAAGTCTTCTGCAAGCTCCCCACTGATTAATGCCACTTGGCCTGTGTAAGGTTCGTAGTTTTCAATTTGTTTACTAACTTTTAAGAACCCTGGTAAGCCTACGGCACCTTTGACATCAATTTTGCCTTCTTCATTTGAATCTAAGGCAACTTGTGGGTTATTTACAAAACCTCTCAAGTTCATTTTTGCATCACTTGTCACTAGGATTCGACCTATTGGTCCTTCCCCTGTGATATCTGCAGTTATTTGGTCATTCCCTTTTAAATTCGCAGCGAGTAAGGCCGTCCCAATTAACGTTCTCCCTAATGCAGCTGTTGCAGTGCGCCAAGTATCGTGACGTCTTCTTGCTTCTTCAACTGTATTTTTCGCATCAATTACATACACTTTAACTTGCCCATCAAAGGCAAGCGCACGTAATAATTTATCAGTCATATGTTCATTCCTCCATGAAAATTCCATGTTGCATTGTAATGTATTACCTTTTTATTTTCAACTAACATATAATACCACACATTCTTTAGTGAAATCATCATCAAAAGGTCTTTTCTCACTTTCACATATCTTACCACCAAGTCAGTGAAAATACACACAGAATAGAACAAAGCTCTCCAAGTTTTCACTTGTAAGAGCTTTGTTCTATTTATTTTTTATATAGTCTCTTAAATTCCATGATTTACTGTAGTAACTTGAGTCAATCTTTTTCAGTTTGTCTGAAATCAGAGGTTCAAACTCCATCCAATCTAAGATATCTTTTTCTAAGTCCAGTCCTTGAGCAATTTCAGTTAGCACAAGTTTTGAATCTTTATTAATTTCAAATACAGCTCTGTCCGTTACAATGATGATTTCTTTGCCATTAGCAATGGCTTCTTTACTTGAGAAAGTAATATATGACAAGTCTGATTTAAACTTCTTATCGACACCTGCGTGATCAATGACTAGTTGTCCATTCTCTACGCTAGTTTCCCCTTTAACTGTAAAGGTTCCAATAAAGATTATTTTTGAAGCACTTGCTGAAATATCAATCATACCACCTGGACCAATGAGCATATCTCCAATTTGTGTAGTATTCATATTCCCATTAGCATCCATCTGACCAAAGCCCAACACAGTTGTATCTACGCCGCCCCCGTGATAATAATCAAACATATCTAAGGTATTGATAATCGCATCTGCATTGTAATTCGTACCATAATTATAATCTGAGGCTGTCATTCCACCGATTGCACCTAAGTCTGTGTTCAGAGTGAACTGATCTAATAGATCGGCTTCATTAATTAACCGTGACACTTTATCTGCCATTCCAACGCCAATATTGATAAAACTGTTTGGCTTTAACTCTCGCACCGCCCGTCTTGCGATCACTGTTTTGTTATCTAGGGGTAACTTCCGCCTCTTCACTTTTGGTGTTCTAATTTCATTGGATAAGAGCGGACTATACTGGGTCATAAAGGTTTGTTGATGGTATTCTGGTTTAGCTTTTACAACATAATCAACGAGTACACCTGGTACGTCAACTTCTTTAGCTGGGAGCGTTCCAGTTGCTACGACGTCCTCAACTTGAGCAATGACAATTCCACCCGCGTTCTTTGCTGCCATCGCAAGTGTGAGTGCTTCGAGTTTCAAAGGCTCATGAATAAATGATAAGTTTCCTTTAGGATCTGCATAGGTCGCTTTGATAAAAGACACATTGATGGGTAAAGGTTTAAAATACAACCATTCTTCCCCCTTTACTTTAGTAACTTCTACCAATTCTTCGGCTGCTTTTGCACGGTCATTAATGCGCCCACCCTCTTGGCGAGGATCTACAAACGTTCCAATACCAACTTTACTCCACACACCCGGCCCTTTCGCTGCTGCATCTCGGTAGAGTTTACCAATGATTCCTTGTGGGAGCATATACAATTCATACTGATTTGCTAGAGCAGCTTTTGCTGATAAAGGCGCCCCACTCATGTGCGTTCCGATAAAACGCTTTAACAAGCCGGGTTCAAGCAAGTAATCCATACCTGTTCCTTCGCCACGACTTATTCCAGCCACAGCCATTAAAGTAACATCTTTTGGATGTTGATGTTTTTTGTAGTAGGCACCCAGTTCTTTTAATAGCTCTTCTGGCATACCTCCTAAACCATATGTCGTCGTTGCAAGCTGAGCTTGATCTGGAACATATTGCATGACATCTTTTACTGATATTTCTTTTGTATCCATCTATACACCTCTTAAATTGTTGTTAAAAAAGTAGACTCAGTGGTTGCCACTCAGTCTACTCAATGAATTTTTATTTAGTTGACCTTTAATTCGCTTAATTTGAATTTAATTGTGTCATACGTGTGTGCACTTGATTAAAGTCTTTGAGCATTTCAGTGAAGATATCTGATACCGGTTTAATCTCATGGATTCGACCAATACCTTGTCCCATACTTAACTGTGAACCATCGATATCCCCATCTTTCATCGCTTCATAAGAGCGTCTACCTGAAATTAATGGCATCAACTCTTCTAAAGTCGCTCCATTCGCTTCTGCTTTAAGAATATCTTGAGCCATCTTATTATTAGCGACGCGCATCGCATTGCGAAGTGACTTCATTGTTAAGACTGTCCCATACTCTGGAACGGATAATAGGGCTTGGCGATAAGCATCAGATGCATTCACTTCAGGCGTCGCTAGGAACCGAGTGGACATTAACACACCGTCCACTCCTAATGCCATGGCAGCATACATACTCTTACCATCAACAATCCCTCCAGCTGCAAGAACAGGTACATCCAATTCTTCAGCTGCTTTTGCCCAAAGGATTTGACCACTGACTTGATCTAAGCCTGGATGTCCACCGCCTTCTGCTCCAACCATTGTAATGATATCCGCGCCATCGGATTGAGCCGCTAAAGCGTGTCGAATTGACGTTACTTTATGGATGACAATAATGCCTGCATCTTTCAGTGGTTTAATGAATTTGTCCGGTCTTTGTCCTGAGGTTTCAACAACCGGTACCTTTTCTTCAATTAATACTTGAATATAATCATTAATGACCGCTGGCATCACAACTTCTGGCACTAAAGAAATATTAAAGGCAAAAGGCTTATCAGTTAAACTGCGCACTTTTTGAATTTCTTCTCGCAAGGCATCAACATCTGGAAAAGCCATCGCTGGAACAATTCCTAATCCCTCTGCATTAGATACCGCTGAAGCTAACTCCGCTAGCGACATATATTGCATGGCTCCTTGAATAATTGGGTACTTAATATTTAATAGTTCAGTGACTCTTGTTTGCATCGAATCATCTCTCCTTCATTTTTCGATGATGATAGAGCGATGATTTCAAACAAATAACAAACTATTTCCTGTTAAGTTTTGTTACCCGTTCCTAGCTCATATCTAATCATCTAATAAAAAATCGTATTTTAATGTATCATTTTCAAAATGGAAATTATTATATATAGATTGAAAAACAAAATCTTCCACTTTAGAATAATGCTTCTTCTTCTCTCGCATTAATGTCGGGATATACGGAATTGGATCCTCAAAACGCTTTTCTACTACACCCATTTGGTTTAGTCTTGAAATAAACATACTAAAGTAAACTGTCGGTAAAAGAGCGATTAATTCGTTGTAGATCACTGTTTCTATCATATAATCCCAAGAACTTGAGGTAAATAATTGCTTTGCTGTACTGTTATTTTCTTTTAATTTGTCTTCTACAAAATAATAGACGGCATCTTTTTTGTTATAGGTTACATAATGATAGCTGTCTAAGTGGTTCCATTTTAGTAAACGTTTTGTAACGAGTGGATGATCTGGTCCCATAAAGGCGACCACTTCAGTTCGAACTAAGGGATGTACTTCATATTTTGACGTATTAAAATCTTTCGGCGGTGCTAGAACTGCGATATGAATAACATTATCTTCTAGCATCTGTTGTAATTCATTCGTGCCTGCTTCAACAATTTCGATATGTGCATCTGGATTCTCTATCAGAAAGCGAGGTATAAACTTATTAAAGAAAAAACGTAAATACGTTGGGTGAATCCCAATTTTTATCGTCCCTTTTTGGAATAAAGATTCTCTTTCAATGACATGTTCAAGTCCATTATATTGATTTAATACTTTTAATGCTGATTGATACACATGCATTCCAGAATCAGAAACATTCACAATTCGCCCATTTTTTCGATTGAATAAAGAAACTCCCTGTTGATGTTCAAAGTTTTTAATAAACTGACTCAACGCTGACTGAGAAACATATAAATTCTCAGCCGCGACAGTCAGGTTACAATCTGATTGAACAATTTCTACAAAATATTGCATTTGACTAATTTCCATCATTCTAAGCACCTCAAATTCTTAATATATCTGGATAGTATTGTATGCTTACAGTGTATCACAGCAATACTAATTTCCTTTGAATTTTGGTTGCCTTTTACTTAAAAATGCTGCAACCGCTTCAGAATGATCATCACTTAACGAACTAGCCCTCATATACTTCGCTTCTAAAAGGTTCGTATCATCCATTTGAGGATATAAGATACTCGCTAATAATGCTTTTTGGTGCGCTATTGTTTGAGTCGGCCCATGAGCTAGCTTTTGAGCTAATGCTTGGGCTTCATCAAGTAAATCTTCATCTGCAACTTTACTATAAGCGAGGCCATATTCGACTGCCAATTCCGCATCAATCGGTTCATTCAACATAATATGTTTCATCGTTCGGTATGATCCTAAAGCTTGTTGTAAATTGTACATCAAACCAGTATCTCCCGGGAAAGCCATATTAATAAACGCCGT
The DNA here is from genome assembly GCF_045528575.1 of Ruoffia sp. FAM 24228. Lineage (NCBI taxonomy): Bacteria > Bacillati > Bacillota > Bacilli > Lactobacillales > Aerococcaceae > Ruoffia > Ruoffia sp. FAM 24228. Next base: position 11,904 of record NZ_JBGQQZ010000035.1, on the reverse strand, counting down.
AAGTAAGCGACTCTGAGTCCCCATCACAATGAAATCACATGATAATGCGAGTCCTAAGCCTGCTCCTGCAGCCACACCATTAATGGCTGCAATCACGGGTTTTGAATTTTGTCGGATACTTCGAACCATTTCTCCTGTTTTAAGGACACCGTCTTCTGGTATTCCTTGTCCGGTATCAATGAGGTGTTGGAAGTATTTAACATCTCCTCCTGCACAGAAATACTTTCCTGCACCTGTTAAGATAACCGCCTTTACTTCTGGATTTTGATCGATATCTGCCATTACATCAATAATTTCTTGATACGTCGTTTCTGAAAAAGCATTTCCATACTCTTCTCGATTAATTGTAACGGTCGCGACTTGGTTCTCTATTGTGTATAGAATCGTTTGATACATTACTTATCTCCTTACTTTCATTGATTAAGGTTTAGTACTAATGAATATATTCAAAAATACCTGCAGCACCCATACCGGCTCCGATACACATTGATACCATTCCATATTTCGAACCTTTACGTTTACCCATCTCGGCTAATAAGCGTGATGTCAGCACGGCTCCGGTTGCACCCAGTGGATGTCCTAAAGCAATTGCTCCTCCGTTAACGTTTGTAATATTTGTGTTTATTCCTAATTCACGAATTGAAGCTAGCGCTTGAGAAGCAAAGGCTTCGTTTAATTCGATTAAGTCCAAATCTTCTAGTTTTAAGCCCGTTAATTCTAAAACTTCTGGAATAGCATAGGCTGGTCCGATCCCCATATATTTCGGATCGACTCCTACAGCTTTATAACCAACAAAGCGGGCGATTGGCTTCATGCCTAATTCTTTTACCTTTTCGCCTGACATGATGACAACAAAACTTGCGCCGTCACTTACTTGCGATGATGTTCCTGCAGTGACAGATCCGTCTGCTTTAAAGATTGTTCTTAGTTTCCCTAAAGTTTCAGTTGTTGATTCTGGACGAATTCCTTCATCTTTGTCGAATTTTACCTCTTTAACTTGAGGTCCATTTTTTGTGTATTCAACTTTATGTGTTGTTACGGGGATGATTTCATCATCAAAGCGTCCTTCTGTTTGTGCAGCATGTGCACGTTGATGACTTTGCACTCCAAATTCATCCTGATCTTCTCGAGTGACATTATATTTAGTTGCGACATTTTCAGCAGTGAGTCCCATTGGATACGAAACACCTGAATCTTCTGCTTGTAGTGTAGGGTTGTTTGTTACTTCATTGCCTCCCATTGGGACTGAACTCATGAACTCAACTCCACCTGCTACCAATACTTCTGATTGACCAGCCATAATGGCATTTGCAGCAATGGCAATCGTTTGTAATCCTGATGAGCAGTAACGGTTCACTGTCTGTCCTGCAACAGAGTAAGGTAATCCTGCTCTTAAAGCAATCGTACGAGCAAAATTCATACCTTGAATTCCTTCTGGGAAGGCACAACCAACAATCACATCTTCGATAAGCGCTGGATCAAAGTCGCCATCAACACGATCGATGACACCCTTTAATACTTCAGCTGCAATATCATCTGGACGGTCGTTGGCAAGGGTTCCATTCGCTTTTCCTTTTCCAATAGCCGAACGTCCATAAGCAACGATATAAGCATCTTGCATAATTAATTCATTCCTTTCAAGTTTCCGTATTAATTTCTTAACGGTTTGCGCGCTTGTAACATATGCGAAATTCGTTCGAATGTCTTTTGATTTTTACTTAATTTTAGGAAATGTTGTTTCTCAAGATGTTGTAACCATTCTTGATTAACATAGGTTCCTTCTGGGAGCTCTCCACCTGTCATTACATCTGCAATCGCAAGTCCTAACTCCATGTCATAATCACTAATAAAGTGTCCTAGGCGCATTGAATCTAATTGCCCTTCGACCACTGCTTTAAAGTTTGTTCCTAAGGCTGGGAAGTTAACTTTTGTTCTTTGAATGTAATTTACTTTAGTTAAATAAGTTAATTTCTCAATGGCTACGTCCACAACTTTATCCGCATTCATAATAATGTCATCTGACCCTCTTAAGTAATATTTACGACGGGCTTCATAAGCACTCATTGAAACATCTCCAGATGCAATACGTGTAATAACTGCACCTAAAGTCTTCATCTTACTTGCTTTTTGCTCGTCTCGAGTCATCACGCGTTCTGTTAATTCTGCTAGGCCGCCGCCACCAGGAATAAGTCCTACACCGACTTCAACTAAACCGATATAACTTTCTGCCGCTGCTACAACATAAGGAGAGGCTAACATTAGTTCGGCTCCACCACCTAAAGCGCGTCCTCTAACTGCTGTAACAATCGGTTTACTACTGTAGCGAACGCGGTTCACTGCTTCATGTAACTCGCTTATTGTTTTACCTATTAAAGTATCGACTTCCTCGAGTTCTATAGCTTTCTTCATCATATTCAAGTTAGCTCCCGGACTAAAATGTGGTCCATCCGAGTAAATAACCATTCCAGAATAATGACCTGACTCTAACTCGTCTACAGCTTTTATCAGCCCTTTTGTTAATCCTTCATCAATGGTGTTGTTTGGTGTCTGGAACTTGAATAATAATTGATCCGTGTTTATTACACTTAATGTTGTATCGTCATCTTTCCAAATTTCTTTCTCTATACGATCTTCAATCGGTGTAATATTTTCAAGTACTTCGCCTTCCTTATAGAAGCTTTCTGTTCTATTTGCTACCCATTCAGGTAATTCCCCTACTTCTGCTTGGATTCTTTCTTTCACACGGTCAAAGCCCATTAAATCCCACAGTTGGAAAGGTCCGACTTTCCAGTTAAAGCCCCAAACCATTGCACGATCAATGTCTTTATAATCTTTTGCCGCTTTAGGAACATTATTTGCCGCATAGAAAAATGTGCTTCTCAAAGTTTTCCATAAGAATTTACCCGCTTTGTCTTCTGCATTAAAGATAACATCTAAGTTTTCTTTTAAGTCACGTCCAAAATGAGATAATATTTCTAATTGAGGTTTGCTTGGCTCGACGTACTCCATAGTTTCGGGATCTAATACTAGACGTTTACGTCCTTCTTTTTTGTAGAATCCATAACCTGCTTTATTTCCCAAAGCTCCTTTTTCTAATAGTTTTGGTAAAAGCGATGAATTGTTGAAGTAAGGTTGCTCACTAGGATCTTTCATTAATCCACCTACAACAAAGGCAGCAATATCATTTCCGACTAAGTCTGATAAACCATAAGTTCCTGTTCGAGGTCTTCCAATTGCTTTACCTGTTAAAGCATCCACCTCAACAATTGATAAGCCGTTACGCTCTGCACGGTACATAATGTCTGCCATCGCATGTGTTCCTGTTCTATTGGCGATAAAGGCTGGGACATCATTAGCAATCACAACACCCTTTCCTAAGACATCTTCTGAGAATTGTTTAACTACTTCTACCGTTTCTTCAGATGTATTCTTCGTTGGAATAATTTCTAATAATTTCATATAGCGCGGTGGATTGAAGAAATGCATCCCTAAGAAACGTTCTTGTTCGCCGCTTTCGAACACTTTAGCAATTGCTTCAATTGGGATTCCAGATGTATTTGTTGCTAGAATTGCTTCTTCTTTAGCGACCTGTTTAATCTTTGTCCAAATATCGTGCTTGATTTTAATATCTTCTTTAACAGCTTCAATAAAGATATCTGAATCTGATGGTTCCACTAAATCATCAGCAAAATTTCCATAAGATAAGTTCCCTTCGAAATTTAAATCATATAACATCGATTTCTTTTTGTTTGTAATTCTGTCATAACCCGCTTTAGATAGTTTATTACGATCTTCTTCGTCAATTACAACGTCTAATAATTGCACTTTAATCCCTGCATTTACAAGTAGGGCTGCAATTTGACTTCCCATGACACCTGCACCTAATACGGTTGCTTTTCTAATTGTCATTATTATTTCCCTCCAAAATATATCGTTTTACTTTAAAAGTGACTCAGCCATTTCCAAATTTGTTTGGAAATGACTGTCACTTGATAAATATTAGTTAAATGCTGATTGTCCAGTCATTGCTCGTCCAATTACTAAGGCATTAATTTCGTGTGTACCCTCATATGTATAAACAGCTTCTGCATCAGAGAAGAATCTTGCGATATCGTAATCGACAACAATTCCGTTCCCCCCACAAATTCCACGACCCATTGCTACAGTCTCACGTAAGCGAAGAGCATTAATCATCTTACCTACTGAAGTAACGATTTCATTGTAGTCACCATTCTCTTGTTGGCGAGCAATTTGTGAACAAAGGGCCATTGCAGATGTTACGTTTGCTTGCATCATCGCTAATTTCTCTTGAACTAATTGGTAATTTGAGATGTCTTTTCCAAATTGTTTACGTTCAGTTACATATTTAAGGGTTGCTTGAAGTGCACCTGCCATCGCTCCTGTCGCCATGAAAGCTACGCCTGCACGAGTTGAGTAAAGAACTTTAGCAATATCCTTGAAACTATTGATGTTTTGTAGACGATCACTTTCATCAACTACGACATCTTTTAAGTGAATATTTGCGTTTGGTACAATACGAAGTGCAATTTTATTTTCAATAACGTCAATATCTAATCCTTCTTGACCTGCTTTGACGATAAAGCATTTTGGTTTGTTTGTTTCTTCGTCTCTTGCATAAACTGGGATTAAGTCAGCGACTGATGCCCCACCAATCCAACGTTTAGCTCCATTAAGAATCCATTTGTCACCTTCACGACGTGCTGTCGTATCTAAACCCCACGCAACGTCAGATCCATGATCAGGTTCTGTTAAAGCGAAGCAAGTACGTAATTCATGACTCGCTAATTTAGGGACATATTTTTGAACTTGCTCTGGACTACCTCCAAATAAGAAAGAATTAAACCCTAATCCTGAGTGAACTCCCATTAAAGTGTTTAATGATACGTCGAATCTCGACATAGCAAAGGCGAAGAAAAATTGGAATAATTGACTCGTTTGTTTCTTACCTTCTCGCCCTTCGAATAATAAGGGGTTTGTATAGTATCCTAATTTACCGATATCTTCAAAAAATCCTTCTGGCACTTCAGCATCAACCCAAGCTTGATTAACTACTGGACGATACTTTGTTTCTAGCAGCTCCACTAACTGTCTTAAAAACTCAACTTCTCCATCTGTTAAACCTTCGCTAATGTTTAAAATATCCTCAGGGAATAATTGTTTTAATACTTCTTTTCTGTTGTCCATTTTTAATTGCCTCCTAAAATTTTCAATAACATGTATTACTTACACAAAAATGATAACGTTTACAATTCATATAATACGCTGTTAATTAGACCCCGTGAAATAACGGAACCTTATCTTATACATTAGAATGCTTAATAAAGAAGCGTATTATTATTTTTGCTCATTTAAACGGTTGAGTTATTAGCACAACTAATAACTTTCATAAGAACTACATGGGTAAACGGCTGTCCTGAGCGGAAGTTTATCATTGTGTATTATGTAAACTTAATAGACAGCATAAAAAAATCCCGACTATTCAGCCGGGACTTCAACCTTAAATATTCAATTCATCAGTTATTGTTGATTTTGCATAGTCATTCATCATCTTCCCTAGTTCTAGACGATCTGGCTTTCCAACAGAGTTTACTGGAATTTCATCAATCTCTAAGTATAGTTTTGGTACTTTATAACCTGCAAGGTTTTTCAAGCAGTATTCATCTAAGACTTCTCTGTAATTATCTGAACCGAGGGCTTCTTTATTCAGCATGATAGCCGCAGATACAGATTCACCAAATTTAGGATGTTCATATCCTAAGACAATTGCTGAACGAATGAGAGGATGTTGACTTAGAATAGATTCGACTTCTGATGGTAGCACGTTTTCTCCACCTGTAATAATTAATTCTTTCAGGCGGTTAACAATCGTTATTTCACCTAATTCATTAATAAAGCCCATGTCTCCGGTTCTAAAGAAGCCATTATGAAAGGCTTTTTCATTCTCTTCTGGTAAATTCCAATAGCCTGGGGTAACATTTTTACCTTTAACGATTAATTCACCAATGTCTCCCACTGGAACTTCCTCTAAATCTTCATTGACAATTTTCGCATCGACAAACATTAGCGCTTGACCAATAGATTGTGGGTTGTTCACCGCGTATTCGTATTTATTAAATGTTAATAATGGTGCTTCAGTTAAACCATAGGCATTAATTATAATTTTACCCATTTGTTGGAATACTTTTTGTACCGCTGGTAATGGCGGTGATCCTCCTGACACAAGCAACTCAATATTCATAACATTCTCAGGTTTAAATTCCGGATGAGCAATAATTGCATAATACATCGTTGGAATTAAAACTAAAACCGTCGGTTCATACTTTACAATCCAATCATTAATCGTCTCATGATTGAAGTATCTTTCTAATACAACCGTTCCACCTACCATTAACATTGGGATAACAATATCAATAAAACCTAAGATATGGAACATAGGCGCACTCGCAATTGTTTTCCAATCACTCGTCATATTCCAAGATAAGTTTTGATTAAAACTATTATTTAAATAACTTTCATGCGTGTGTATAACACCTTTAGGTCTCCCTGTTGATCCACTTGTATAAATTAACATAGCGATATCTTGTAAGTCTAAATTAACACTCTCAAATGGTGTATAATTCTCAAGATTCACGATTTCATTATATTCCGGTCCATCAACATTGTATTTAATAAATTCCTGCGGAACTTCAGTCAGTCGTTCAAGATGATTAGTTGCGTAAACGATATATTCTAAACCAGCATCTTTAACTACTTTTCCAATTTCGATCGGTTTTAATCTCCAATTAAGTGGAACAAAAACAGCCCCAATTTTTATCGCAGCCAACAGAAAATCAATAATGGCAATATCATTCGGGACAAAGGTACCAATACGGTCTCCTCGTTTAACTCCTTCATTCTCCACTAAATGTCGTGCTAACATTTCAGCACGTTGATTTAGTTGTTCATAAGTAAATTCCGTTTGTTTAATAGGATCAATTACAGCCACCTTGTCAGGTGTGTCAATCGCACGCGTTTTTATCCAATCCAAATTCATTGTCTTATTCTCCTTAGACTTTAAATTTGTAAACGCTATCATTTTTTGTTACTTTCATTTTACTAAAGATAATCGATTTGTCTAGTGTTTTATTGCTTATTATAAATTTTTATATGTGTTTCACTCTCAATTTCCCCACATTCTTTCGTTAGAAACCCCAACATATCAGTCTTTTTATTAACATATTTCTAAATTGAAAAAACAAAAAAATCGACTATCCAAAATGGATAATCGATTTCTTTCATGAATTATAAATCTCTGTCTTGATTAATGTGAGAATTTCTTTCTTCTGTGTCATCAGATGGTACTTCATCTGGTTCAACATAAGTTGTCTCTTCTTCAGCACGATCATAAACATCTGAATGATTTTCATCATCTTTTGCTTTTTCTTTCGCATCTTTGAAGCTATCAGGTTCATCTGGTAATTCTGGTTTATCCTTTGAATCTGTATCTTCAGGCGCAGGCATTTCGCCTGTTTCGAATAAAGATTTGATCGCTCTTTGATCTAATGTTTCGATTTCTAATAACTTTTCAGCAATAGTATTCAACTGTTCACGGTGTTCATTAATAATATTATGTGCATCAGTTAACGCTTTGTCTGTAATACGACGAATTTCTGAGTCGATTTCATAAGCAATTTGTTCAGAATATGTCACACTTTGACCATATTGACGGCCAGCAAAAGGTTTTTGATTCCCTTCATATTGAACAGTTCCTAATTTTTCAGACATACCATATTCTGTAATCATTGAACGAACAATTTGAGTCGCTTGTTGGAAGTCATTACTTGCCCCAGTTGATTGGTGATTAAACACAATCTCTTCAGCAGCACGTCCTCCAAGTAAACCAACAACTTGTTCGTATAATTCTTTCTCAGTAATGATATATTGATCTTCTTTAGGAAGCATAATTGCATATCCACCTGCACGTCCACGAGGAACGATTGTTACTTTATGAACGACACGCGCATCGCTTAATACCATACCAACAATTGTGTGTCCTGCTTCGTGATAAGCAACGGTTTCGCGTTGTTTCACTGACATTTCACGGTTTGTTTTAGCTGGTCCAGCAATGACACGGTCATGTGCTTCATCAATATCTTCTGCATGGATAGATGTATGATCAACACGAGCAGCAATTAAAGCCGCTTCGTTTAGTAAGTTTTCTAAATCCGCACCAGAGAAACCTGGTGTTTGTTGTGCGATTACTTTTAAATCTACATCATTAGCTAATTGCTTGTTACGTGAGTGAACTAATAAGATTTCTTCACGCCCTTTAACATCAGGGTTACCAACTAGAATTTGTCTATCAAAACGACCCGGACGCAGTAAAGCAGGGTCTAAAACATCAGAACGGTTAGTTGCAGCCATAACGATAATACCTTCGTTACCTTCGAAACCATCCATCTCAACAAGTAATTGGTTAAGTGTTTGTTCACGTTCATCGTGTCCTCCACCCATACCAGCTCCACGTTGACGACCTACGGCATCAATCTCATCAATGAAGATAATCGATGGTGCATTTTTCTTAGCATTTTCGAATAAGTCTCTTACACGACTCGCCCCAACACCGACAAACATCTCAACGAATTCAGAACCTGAGATACTGTAGAATGGAACGCCTGCTTCACCAGCAACAGCTTTAGCTAGTAACGTTTTACCAGTACCAGGAGGCCCTTCTAAAAGAACACCAGCGGGTATACGCGCACCTAACTTTGTAAAGCGATCTGGATCTTTTAAGAACTCAACCACTTCAACTAATTCTTGTTTCTCTTCTTCTGCACCTGCAACATCAGAGAAACGTACTTTGACTTTTTGTTTTGAAACGTCTTTTGATTTAGATTTTCCAAAGTTCATCACGCCTTTTCCGCCGGCAGAACCTTGTTGAGTCATTGAATAAATTAAGAAGAATGTCGGGATTAATAAGATTAAGAATGGTAAGAAACTTAACCATAATCCTGCACTTGATTCCGGAATTGTTTGAATTGTAGTATCATTCTCTAAAGCAACATCCGTCACCATATTCAACGTTGCATCATTACCTAAAATAGTTGTTTCAAATAAACTTACTTCATTAGATCCTTGTATAACTTGTAAAAAGTTATCTTCCTCTTGCTCAACAGTTTCATTAGGCGTTCGGTATTCCCCACGAACTGAATACGCCCCAGATCCGATTTGAATTTCAAAAGTTTCAATGTTTCCACTTTCTAATTCACTCATAAATTCAGACGATGATATCTCTTCAGTTTGCCCAGCATAACCTAGGTTACCTGAGAATACTTGAAACATACCAATAATCGCTAAAAATATTAGGATGTAGGGTAAAGTTCCCCGAAAGAAATTACGATTCGGGTTTGGATTTCGATTATTCATTTATCTATCTCCTCCTTGCATACATATTATTATGTATCTTAGTTATAATAGCATAATTGAGCGGATTTACACTACAATATTGCTTTTTCATTGAATTTAAAATTATTGATAAATCTCAGGTTTTAGTACACCGATGTATGGTAAGTTACGATATTTTTGTTCAAAGTCAAGACCGTATCCAACCACGAATTCGTCTGGTACCTCTAAGCCTACGTAATCTGGAATAATATCTTTCATTACGCGGCGCTCTGGTTTATCTAATAACGTACATACTTGAACAGATGCAGCTTTACGATATTTGAATAAATCCACTAAGTACTTCAATGTGCGACCTGTGTCGATAATGTCTTCCACGACTAGAACGTGACGTCCTTCTAGATGTGTGTCTAAATCTTTAATGATTTTTACTTCTCCAGAAGATTCAAATGCATCACCGTAACTTGATACATCCATGAAATCAATCTCTAAATAGACATCCATTGCTCGAACAATATCTGCCATAAAAATTGAAGCCCCACGTAGTATTCCAACAACTACAACCTCTTTGTCTTTATATTCTTTCGTTAACTGTTCACCTAAGCGATTCACAGTTTCTTGAATCTCCTCGCGGGTTACTAATACTTCTTTTATGTCTTGTTCTAACATTTAGTTTCTCCTTTATTTTGTATTATCATCTATTCTTAACGCCGATTCTCATCCTTCTACTTATAAATAAAAGCGAAAGCGTCATATTATTGATGTTATGAAGTAAATGTTACCATAATTTCAAGAAATATTCTCGCTTTTTTGATATATAAATACATGAGTTTGCTTTTCTTCCAAATTAATGTAAGTTTTATCCTTACTAATCGGTGGCAACATTCCTAGTATCGTCCCTTCACTATTTTCAATAACCCAATAATCTTCACGTTTTGATTTTGGTATTTTTTGATCGATCATGATTCGTGATACTTTCTTATGATAACTTGTTCCATCCGGTCGACGCAAAGTTAACGTGTCTCCATTCTTTCGATGGCGTAATGTTATACTTGGTCTTCCTTCAGCTAAAGATAAAGGTATTTCAACATACAGATTTTTCTTTAAATCTGTCGCAATCGCATCAATATCAAATACACCCGCTAATTCTTTCTCACTCAATTCGTACCAGTGATTAAACTGCTCAATCTTAATCTCACTTTGCTTAGCTACTTCACTGTCGTAATCTTGAGGTTGTATCCAAATATAATCGTATTCTCTTAATGCCACCCAGTTATTCGCTATATTAATCAACATATTCGGAGCATCTGTTTGTCTAATGAGTTGTTCTAATTGCTTAACAGCCGCTTTATTATAAGTTTGAATTTGGTGAATTAGTCTTTCTTCCAAAAAAATAGCTAAGTATACTTGCATTAAATCCTCAGATAATTCTAGAAACTTAGGGACATATAAAAGCCATCGTCCCTGTGACAATTGCATCAACAGTTCGGGTTCTTTCTGTAAATACTGCTTGAAGTGCGCATCATAGCTTGCCTCCAACTGCTGTGATAGAAGAAGTAAATTAGATAAGAACTGCGGATTTTCTTCTTCAAAAAAAGGCAACATCTTATATCTCATACGATTACGCATATAAGTCATATCCGTATTCGTTTGATCTTCATTATAAGGGATATGATGTTCTTTAGCATATTCAATGATTTTTTCCTTTTTAGTTGAACTTAGTGGTCTTAAGACACGAACAGACTTCGAATATTTCGTCGAAGTAGTCAATATACGTTGGTAGTTAGAGCGAATTCCGCGAACACCTCGTAAGGAAGTCCCTCGGATTAAACGCATTAATACGGTTTCACCTAAATCATTCAAATGATGTGCTGTCATTAAGGTATCGCTATTTGTCTTAACCATGATATCTCCAAAGAATTGGTAACGAGCATCTCTCGCATTGGCTTCAACATTCACTGAAGCTGGTTTGTCCCAGTGACTAATAAAGTAAGTTAACTTATACTTTTGGGCGTACTCTTTTACCAATTGGGCATCTTGGTCACTTTCTTCTCTTAATCGATGATTAAAGTGGGCAACAATTATTTCTTTTCTTTCTTCTTTTGGTAATTGTTCATTTATTTGAAGCATGATTGTCAATAATACCATTGAATCTATGCCTCCAGAGACGGCAAGTAAAATACGCTTACTCTTAAACCATTCGGGCCATTCATTCAATAATTGTTTGACGTTATATAATAAATCACACATTCATCAGCACCTCGCTTTCTCAGTAACGAAGTATATTTTAACACGATTAGAAATAAAGTATAGAATAAATATATTAACTATACATTAATTGTATTAAACTTTCGTCATTATTTTTTTGGAACTCTGGGAGTGTCAATAATTATGTGTAAATGAAGTACTCCTTCTATAAAATCGATTTATTAATTTGTTAATCTTTCAAACATTTTTTCTAGCTCTGCTTCAGCTTGTTGGAAGCCGCGGTGAATCCGTGTC
>NZ_JBGQQZ010000034.1:0-25789 GCF_045528575.1 Ruoffia sp. FAM 24228 | reverse complement strand
GTGAATTAACCATATCAGAAAGGGGGTCTTTTTTCATCACCTAATGGGTGATGAAGCAGATTACTTTAAAGACTATTAAATCAATGTTAGGAAAGACTATTAGTAAAACTATGAATTATTCAGGTTAATAATCCCCTATTAAGAAGTATATATTGAGTATAACCCGCATTAGATTTCAGAAATCTATGCAGGCACAATCAATTGGCCCCGTCATAGATCGTATCAAACGACCACGACGACGCTATTAAATGAATTTTGAAAATCATTTTGATTGTTAATAATACTCAATATCATATTAATCCCTCTTCTTAGTTTTTTTGTTATTTTCATAATAATGGATGATTATGAGAATGTCAACATTAATTATTCATTTTATTCTCATTTTATGAAAAATTTATAATTTAAAAACACTAGTCATGAAGTATGCATCAAAACCTAAAGCGGATTGACTGTCATCTCTAATAACTAGTGTTTAATTATTACGTTTTAATTTGATTTAGTTTATTCTGTTGGTCTCGATTTAGATAGTTTCCATTCACTCTTGTAGATTGAATAATATTAACAAAGGCATGAATGTCCGCTTCTCCTATTGCCATCTCTAAATCATAAAGTTCATATCGGTTAATAACAATCATCAGCGTATTGCGCGTCTTTTTCGAGTAGCCTCCACGTCCATCAAGAATCGTAATTCCACGATGGATACGACCATAAATTGACTTGACTACTTCATCTTCTTTATCGGTAACGATAAAGGCAGTTAAGCGTTGTTCGTTTGTATGAATTGAATTTACTACCCTAGAAGTTACATACATTGAAATTAATGTATATAAAGCAAATTCCCAAGAGTATAAAATTCCTGCACCAACGATAACAACCGAATTAATAAGTAGTGATAAAGACCCTACGTTTATTTGTACTAATCGGCTCATCACAAGAGCAATAATATCAATTCCTCCTGCTGACATACCAAATTTGATCGTTAATCCTCCGCCTAACCCATTAAGAGCTCCAGCAACGATTCCGTTAAGTAGCGGGTTTGCAGATACCTGTTGGACAGGAATGATTAAAGTAAAACCCGTCATAATAGCTACAACGATTACCGTTAAAATGGTAAAACGACGTCCCAACTTCATATAACTTAATATCAATAATGGAATATTAAGTAAGAAGTTTAATGTACCTGTCTGAATAATGTTTCCAAAGGGTGTGAATTGCTTTAGTGAATAGGTAATCAACTGAGAAATACCAGTAACTCCCCCACTATAAATGTCCCCAGGAATTAGAAACATATTCAGTGATACCGCAAAACATAAAGCCGAAAATAAAATAATAAAAAATTGGCTTAAAATATTAAGCGCAGGATATTGTGATAGAACTTTTTTTATCATTTGTGGTCACCTTACATTGCTTTACCTGATTCACCTAGCACATTTACTAAATCTGTTTGTAAGCCTTTAGCAATTCCCGAACCCATAACCAATGTTTGATATAATGGCTCAGCATCTTCACCCGTTCTTAACAGTGTTTTAAGGAAAACTTCTCCATCACCAGCTAGGTAAAGACTATAGTAACCTGTTTTCATCTCGTTTAATGAGTTAAGTAATTCATAAGCCTCTGCTTCTTTACTACGATCCGTTAGTAAGTGAACATGACGGTAGATGATTTGAGCATCAGAGTATTTATCTTTTGATGCTTGGATGATGACCTCTACAACGAGTGCACGTTCTGTAGTAAGACGAAAATTAAAGCGATATAATATATGTCCGTTTTCGATTTCTTTCTTGTTAAACGGAATATTCATTTCATTAAGTTTGTTTTCAAAATTAGTGTGAATGACAGACATGATTTCCCCTCCATAAATTCATTAATCAACAACAAGTTAAGTATATCATTTATTAGTTAAGGAACAAACCCTACACTTTTTAAACTTGACCTAATATCACTTGAATTACGAAAGAAACAATTACGACTAACAGTGAAATAATAAAACCATGTACCATAGGTAAAATTCCACTTTGAGTGACAGATTTAAAGTTTGTTCGTAAACCAATCGCTCCTAAACTCATGACCATAAAGAATTTACTTACCGATGATAAAGAGGACCCAAACTCAGCTGATATGACGCCAACAGAACGTAATATGACCATAATTAAAAAGAAGAGAATAAACCAAGGAATCACTCTCGTTAATTTAAATGTTGCGTCTGAACTTTCATCATCTTGACGGGCCTTTTGTTCAATCCGTTGATTAATAATCGAGTAAATAAATACAATTGGAACGATGGCTAATGTTCTAGTTAATTTAACAATCACAGCATAATTTCCTGCCGCTTCTGAGAAGGCATAGCTTGCAGCAACAACCGACGAAGTATCGTTAATTGCAGTCCCTGCCCATAATCCAAAGCCTAAATCAGTCATGCCGAAAAATTGTCCCGCAATTGGGAATAAAATAACCATTAAAATATCAAAAATAAATGTCGTTGATAAGGCATAAGCTATATCTTCATCTTTGGCTTTAATAATAGGTGAAACTGCAGCAATGGCACTGCCACCACACACACCTGTTCCTACGGAAATTAAGTTAGATAATTTCCAGTCCATATTAAACCACTTTCCTATCAAGTTACCAAATATAAAAGCGGTAGCTAAAGTAAATACCATCACTATTAGAGAGAACTTCCCAACCTCTACAACTTGAGTCAAGCTTAAAGACGCTCCCATTAGAACGATGGAGACTTTGAGCAATCGTTTCGCAACTAAATCTATTCCTGTAAAGGATGGTAACAACTTCTTTACAAGCGGATGCAGAACCATCCCGATTAACATCGCCATTACACTGGCTCCAATATACCCATTTGGCAAGACATTGGTAATCATTATTGAAACAACTGCTAATATCAAAGTCACTACAATTCCATATAGAGCATTTATAACTGTTGAATTCTTACGCATAATTATCTCCTATCTACTATATATAAAAAGAAGCCATAGAAATTAATAGCATTTCTATAGCTCTTTATTAAATTACATCCGACGTTAGAAATTTATTCTCGAAGTGGTCAATTGACTGACGTGCTTCGTCGGTTGTATTTGTCTCCATTAATTGGATGCGCAAATCATTGGCTCCTTTAAACTCGCGCACATAAATCTTAAAGTAGCGACGTAAAGGTCTGAAATGACGTTGCCCATCTTCATTATATTGATCAAATAAGTCTAGATGGAATCTTAATAAGTCTAATAATTCTTTTGGACTGTGGTCTTTTTTCTCTACTTCAAAAGCAAACGGATTTTTAAAGACACCACGTCCAATCATAACACCATCCACACCGTATTTCTCTACTAATTCCAAACCTGTTTGGCGATCTGGAATATCACCATTAATCGTAATCAATGTGTTTGGAGCAATTTCATCACGTAGTTTCATAATGTCAGGAATTAATTCCCAATGAGCGTCTTCTTTACTCATTTCTTTCTTAGTTCTTAAGTGAATCGATAAGTTAACAATATCTTGTTTTAACAAGTGAGTTAACCAACCTCTCCACTCGTCAACTTTTAAATAACCTAAACGCGTTTTAACACTTACGGGTAAACCTCCTGCTTTTGCAGCTTGGATAAGCTCAGCAGCGACGTCTTCTCGCTTGATTAAGCCACTACCACGCCCATGTTTTACCACATTAGGTGCTGGGCAACCCATATTAATATCAAGGCCGCTAAAGCCCATTTCTGCCATACCAATACTCATTTGTTCAAAGTACTCTGGACGATCTCCCCAAATATGAGCAACAATTGGCTCTTCATCTTCAGTAAAAGTTAAACGGCCACGAACACTTTCAATCCCATCAGGATGACAGTAACTTTCAGAGTTTGTAAATTCCGTAAAATATACATCAGGTTCTGCGGCTTTTTGAACGACATGGCGAAAAACAACATCCGTCACGTCTTCCATAGGTGCTAGGATAAAAAATGGTTTAGGTAAATCATGCCAAAAATTAGAAGTCATACTATTATCAATTCCTTTCTTAAGTCATTTCTTTCTTCATTGTGTCAGTTATATAAAATTCAAATAAAAAAGCTAAGAATAGCATCAAAGCCATTCTTAGCCAGTTTATTTCAAATAGCTTGATTAGTTCATTTACTAAAATACATGAAAATTATTAAGATTGATGAATTGGGAAAACATAGCATAACGTAAGATGTACTAAAAGTCTAGATTAAATGCTTGATAATCAGAACTAAATTAAGTTTTTTATAAATATATTTGATATAATAATAATGATTAATTATATAAAATGGTAGTTGATAGGATGGATGACAATTTCGATTCAATCGTCAAAGAAAAAATTAGACCCTATAATATTCTTAACAATGTCTTTTTTATTTTAGTCATTATAGGCGACTTTATATTAGCCGATAACATTTCTACCAGTTATAGTTATGATACAACTGGATATTTTCCAGTCGAAACCACTACCACTGATAACTTCACTCTTTTCTCTGTTTTTATTAATATTGTTGGCTCTTACTCACTGCTATTTGTGTTTATACGTGTGACAATCTTGTCATATGACGAAAAAATACGTGCAAATCTATATGATCAACAGATCTATTCAAAGTTATTTGAAATATCTTTGAAAGAATAAGTAAGGAGATGATTTTTTTGAAAAAAATATTATTATTTGCTGCCACCCTTTCATTATCATTCGTCGCTCCTATTAAAGCTCAAGATAAAGAATTTTATGATCAAAGTACTTATTAAACAGTTCTCGAACCTGGTATGTATAAAGTTGGCTCTACATTAGATGCAGGAATATATCGGATTATATCCGATGCTGAATATGGCATGTATGTGATTTCGTCAGATGCGAATCAAGAAGATATTATTGATTTTTCTGCTATTACGACTCATTCTTACTTTGAAGTTGTTGACGATCAATATTTAAAACTTGATGGAACATTTGCCGTGCTATGGATGAAGTTGATCCTATATTCATTGAAGACAACACTATCTGACCTGGAACTTATTTCGTTGGTTATGATATACCTGCGGGAGAATACGAAGTCATCCAAGATGAAGAAACTGCAATGTATGTAATCTATGATTCTTTAGATAAATCAGAGATTGCCTCGATGTCAGCTATTACAAATAATGCCTTTGTTGAAGTTGAGGATGGCCAGTACCTTCAATTATATGGAGCAATCATTACAGATGATGCATTAGTAAATGAAAGAAGGCCTGATGAATCAATAAACTCTAACTCAAATTAAAGCAATTTAAAAAGAGCCTTCGAGGGCTCTTTTCTTTTTAATATTTTGCCTCTACCTCTTAAATTCAATTTTAATGAGATACAAAACAAAAAATGAACAAATAAAAAAGCTAAGAACAGCTTATTAAAGCCATTCTTAGCAGAAATGTTATCTAACGCGCTCTTGAATACGAGCTGCTTTACCAGATAATTTACGGATGTAGTATAATTTAGCACGACGTACTTTACCTTGACGTAGTACTTCGATTTTTTGTACGCGAGGTGTATGTACAGGGAATGTACGTTCAACACCAACACCGTTAGAAATCTTACGAACTGTGTAAGTTTCAGAGATGCCTTGTCCACGACGTTTAATAACTAATCCTTCAAAAAGTTGAACACGTTCACGTTCTCCCTCAACGATTAACGCATGAACACGTACTGTATCTCCAGGACGGAAATCAGGAATGTCGTTACGTAATTGAGCTGAAGTAATTTTTGCAATAATTGGATTAATACTCATTTTATCTTTCTCCTTCCAACAAATAATCTTAAATAGTCATTCTACTTAGCGGATTATAGTTAATTCGGGGCCCAATGGCCACTTGTAATATTATACCTAAAATAAGAAACTTGTAAAGGGTTTTTTACTTTTTTTATTTATCCGACACGATTATAGAAACGACGTTCAATCCAACCAAGAATGACGTCCGTTAATATAGCCATTAATGCCGTTGGTATCGCTCCAGCAAGTATGATGGCTCCACCGTCTGTTGCATTAGTACCGCGAATAATGATATCACCTAAACCACCGGCACCAATGAAAGCACCAATCGCAGTAATACCAATCCCTACTACAAGAGCGTTGCGAATACCGGCCATAATCACAGACATTGATAACGGTAATTCAACATCTTTAAGTCGTTGCCAACTTGTCATACCAATCCCCTTCGCTGCATCCAGAACATCTGCATCCAGAGTAATCATACCTGTATAAGTATTCTTGATAATTGGCAGTAGCGAATAAAGGAAGATCGTCACGATAACCGTGTTTACTCCTAAACCAACCGCTAACATTATAATCGACATCATTGCTAGTGACGGAATGGTTTGTAATACATTCGCCACACCTAGGACCCACGTACTCATCTTTCTATTGTTGGCAATCCAAATTCCAATCGGAATACCAACAATTGAAGCGAATAATACTCCATAGATAGAGATTAAGAAATGACGCCAAAATTGTTCCAGTACATATGATCCGTTCATCGAGAAATAGTAGATAAACTGTTCAAATAAATTCATACTATCCATTATGGCTGCTCCTCTCTAAAGTAATTATTCTCTTCTAAAAACTGTTGTGCAACAACTGATGGCTCAAGAAGATTATCATCTGCTTCAAAGTTTAATTGTTGCATTAACTCTGTATCGATTTGTCCAACTAATCTTTCGAATAGAGCATCAAGTTCTGGATTGCTCTCTAGGATTTCATCTGTAGCTCTAACTGACCCTTCATAAGGAGGGAAAAATCCTAGGTCATCCTCTAAGACAACAAGGTTATTACTCAAGATACGCCCATCCGTTGAATAGCCTAAAACAACATCCATATCTCCAGATGCAACTGCATCATAAACTAGTCCAATTTGCATTGGATAAGTTTCACCAAATGAAAACTCATATGCCTCTTGGAAAGCCGGATAACCGTCACCCTCGCGTATCAGCCAAGTTTGGTCGAAGCCTGCTCTCAAGTCACCAGCTATGTCTTTCAAATCACTGACTTTTTCTAAATTTTTCTCTTGAGCAAACTCTTCAGTTACCATAAAAGCATATGTATTCTCAAATCCCATCGTGTCATAGTACTTTTGGTCGAATTCATTTGCAAATCGTTCTTGTAGGTACTCCATCGTTTCATCTGCATCATAAGAAGCACTCTCTCCAAATATAGCAACGATATCTGTACCTGTATATGCCGGTACAAGCACATCAGCATCACCATTTAATAGCGCATGATGACCTACAACTGCTGTACCTAAGTTACTAATTAGCTCAACATTATAATCTGTCTCTTCTTCAATTAATTGTTGAACCATCGAAGATAATATTTGGCTTTCAGTTGTACCTAATCCTGCAATTTTTATCGTTTCGGTACCGAATCCACCACCAAGGCCTGGTAATGCACATCCAGCAAGAAGGAATATTGAAGCGATTAATGTTATTATTTTATTTGTTTTATTCTTAATCATGTTCATCCTCCTATTTCGCTGCAGTGACATCAGGCGTAAAGTATATCTCTACTTTACCTAATAGATAATCTGCTAAAAGTGCCATAATTGTCACAGGGATTGTTCCGGCAAAGATTAAATCTGATTGATACAGAGAAATACCACTTAAGATAAAGTCCCCTAAACCACCTGCACCAATATAAGATGCTAAAGATGTCCAAGCAATAACATATACGGCTGATAAGCGAATACCAGCCATTATCACAGGCATTGCTAAGGGTAACTCAACCTTCATAATTGATTGAAAAGCAGTCATTCCCATTCCTTTAGCCGCATCTTTTGCAGTGGGGCTCACATCGTTCATTCCGATATACGTATTACGTAATATAGGTAGTAAAGAATAGATAAACAATGCGATAATCGCTGGAAAACGCCCAATCCCAATTAGTGGAATCATTAACGCTAGCAAGGCTAGTGTTGGTACCGTTTGGAAGATACTTGCAATCCCAATAACAAAGTCAGCTGCTTTAGGTGTTCGAGTTAATACAACTCCTAGTGGTACAGCAACTATAATTCCCAATAACAAGGAAATAAATGATATAGATAAATGTTCAAAAATTAGAGTAACTAATTGACTCCCATTTTCTTGAAGAAATGTCATCATAGAACATACCCACCATCTTTTTCACTGGCAGCTGGTGGTATAACAATGCCATCTCCTTCGATGTCATCCACATGTTCTACTGAATTCTCAGGTGAAACATCTTCTAATGTTTCATATTCTCCCCAAATCGCATCATAGATGATGTTTACGAATGTAGCACGTGTTACTATCCCTTTTAGATGACCTTCGTCATTCACAATTGGAACATAAGAGTACCCACGTTTTAAGATTAAATCAACCGATTCACGTACTAAAGCATCTTCTCTGAGTGAGAACATATCTGAGCTCATAATATCCGATAAGTTAATTGCTGTATTAAAATGTCTTTGGATCATATGGATATCAACAAAACCTTTTAATACATTATTCTCATCCGTAATTAGAAGCGTATCCACAGATTGCTCTTTCATTAATTCTAAAGCATCCGTAAGTGATTTGTCTTCAATCATCGCCACATGGCGTTTACTCATAATCTCGCCAACTTTAGTTGTATCTTGTTGAGCTTGAATTAAACGGTCTTGCCCAATAAATTGAGCCACAAACTCATTCGCCGGATTACTTAAAATCTCATCCGGAGTCCCAACCTGTACGATTTTCCCTTTACTCATAATGACAATACGTGTCGCTAACTTCAGCGCTTCATCCATATCATGCGTTACAAAGACAAAGGTCTTCCCTAATTCTTCTTGTAATTCTTTAACCATTACTTGCAGTGTATCCCTAGTTAATGGATCAAGCGCACCAAACGGCTCATCCATTAAAATGATATCTTGTTCTGCAGCTAATGCTCTGACGACTCCGATACGTTGTTGTTGACCCCCAGATAGTTCTGAAGGATATCTATCAAGAAACTCCTCTGGTAATTCAGCTAGTTTAATCATGCGTTTGGCTGTGTCATCAAGTTTGACTTGATCCCATTTTAATAATTTTGGTACCATTAAAAGGTTTTCTTTAACTGTCATATGTGGCATTAGACCAATGTTTTGAATAACATACCCAATTTGTCTTCTTAATTTAACTGGGTTCATATCCATAATATTTTTTCCATCGATTAAAATTTCACCATCTGAAGGTTCAATCATACGGTTAATCATTCGCATCGAAGTTGTTTTACCCGATCCTGATGTACCTATGAAACAAATAAACTCTCCATCTTCAATCTTTAAGTTAAAATCATCCACAGCTAATACGTCACTAGCGTAACGTTTTGAAACGTTTTTGAATTCAATCACAATTCTATTCTCCTCCTTGTTTTTCCGCAGTTTTCACAATACCATTATTATAAAAAAATCTCAAGAAATACAGTTTAAATTCGATTGATTTGTCGCGTTTGTCGATGATTCTCATTACATATTAAGTTTATTTTTTTTAGTAAATTTAAACCTATTGACGTTCAAATTCTTTAACCCATTCACGTTCTTGGTCAGTTAATTCAGCTTTCTCTAATAAATCAGGCCGATTATTATAGGTTCTTCTAATTGCTTCCTTTTGTTGCCATAATTCTATATTACTATGATGCCCGCTAAGCAACACATCAGGGACGCTTTTCCCTCTATATTCTCGTGGCCTTGTGTATTGAGGATGTTCTAGTAGTTTTCTTTGATGGGACTCTTCTACAATTGAATGGGCATTTCCAACTACTTCTGGAATGAGACGAACCGTTGAATCTATCATGACCATGGTTGGAAGTTCTCCATTTGTTAAGACATAATCTCCGATGGATACTTCATCTGTAATGTAATCTCGAACTCGGTGATCAAAGCCTTCATAATGGCCACAAATAAATACTAAATGTTCTTCTTGTGACCACTCTTGTGCCAAATCTTGGGTAAAAGGTTTTCCAGCTGGATCCATTAAAATAACACGTGACTTGTCAGTCATCTCCAGTTCCTCTAATGTATCTACAATTGGCTCTACTCTTAATAACATACCTGCTCCACCACCATAAGGATAATCGTCTACATGACCATGCTTATTGACCGGGTTGCGACGGAAGTCGTGTGTCTCAAATGATAAGACACCTTCCTGTTGTGCTTGTTTCATTATCGAGTGTTCCATTGGAGCAAACATCTCAGGAAATAAAGTTAATACATCAATTCTCATCGTCAATTAACCCTTCCATCAATTCAATTACAACGTACCCTTCATCAACATTGACCTCTTTCACAACGTCTCCAATATAAGGAATCAAAGCATCTGGTAATTTGGATTTGTTACGTTTGATTACCCATACGTCATTCGAACCTAAACTTAAGATGTCTTTTATCACACCTAGTTCTTCTTTTTCAATCGTTATTACTTTTAAACCAATAATTTCATGAAAATAAAACTCATGTTCATCCAACTCTTGTTGTTGGTCTTGATTAATGGCTAACCACATCGTTTTAAACTTTTCGACATCATTTATATTATTGAATTCTTCGAAACTTACAATATATGTTCCTTTACTTAACTTAGCATTTTTGACTGTTACTTTTTGAACGGGACGATCATTATCTAATATCGTTAAAACCTCGCCAGCAGCAAATCGTTCTTCGGGAAAATCAGTATCTGCTATAACTTTAATTTCTCCTCGAATGCCAAATGTATTTACAATTCTTCCTATACGAAAATATTCCATAGTTTATTTCCTTTCACACTACATTATATAACTTTGCTCTTAAAGCTACATTACTACTTTTATTATATATAAATTTTCACCAAACAAAAAGTGCTAAGTAGAAACAAATTAATTTGTCTCTACTTAGCACTTAAAATCTTATTCGCTATCACCGTCAGCAATGACAATGCGCGCTCTTTTAGAACCGCGTTGACGAATGCTATAAATGATTGTACGTATTGCTCTCACAACACGCCCTTTTCTGCCAATGACACGTCCGATATCATCCGGATGTAAATTAAGATGATACTCTATAAAATCTTCTGTTTCAACAATATCGACAGAAAACTCTTTAGGATTGTCAATAAGTGGTTCAACAATTGTTTTTATCAAAGCTTCAATATCTGGCATTTTTATCATCCTTTATTGTGATACTAAACTTATCAAACATGCCTTATTTCGCTTGTTTTGACTCGTGGAATTTTTGCATGATTCCTTGAGTAGATAATAAGTTGCGAACAGTGTCAGATGGTTGAGCACCATCACTTAACCATTTTAACGCTAACTCTTCGTTGATTTCTAATTGTTTTGGTTCTTGAACTGGATTATAAGTTCCAATTTGTTCAATAATACGTCCATCACGTGGAGCACGTGCGTCCGCTACTACAATACGGTAGAATGGGCTTCTTTTAGAACCCATACGTTTCATACGAATTTTAACTGCCATGTAAGTCACCTCCATTAATTAATCTCACAGTTAAGTATATTATCAGATAACATCCCTCCTGTAAAGTGTTTTTCCTTTACAGGGTGAAGTTTTTTGAAATATTTTATATAAATGCTTCTATAATACGGTTTAACATTTCAAAAAATAGAAAAAGTTCACTATTTCCAAGTGAACTTTAGCTTTATTTAGAGATTAACGGCGTTTTTTCTTCATTTTTTTCAAGCGACGTTGCAATTCTTTTTCTTTTTGTTGTTTTTCTTTTTGTTCTGGTGACATAAAGTCTGAATCATTCATTTGTGGCATTCCTGGTATATTTGGCATACCTCCACCACCATTTTGCTTCATCTGATTCATCATTTTCTTCATGTTACCCATCTTACCATTCGAAGCTGAACTCATAATTTGACGTGTTTGGTTGAATTGCTTAATTAATTGGTTAACGGCTTGAAGATCTTGTCCAGCACCTGCAGCGATTCTTTTACGACGACTTTGTGAGATGATATCTGGGTTTGTACGCTCTTGAGGTGTCATTGACATCACAATTGCTTTGACACGTGCCATATCTTTCTCAGATACATCAAACTCGTCCATACCTGGCAATTTATTCAAACCAGGAATCATCTTGATAATATCTTTGATCGACCCCATTTTATTTACTTGATCCATTTGAGCAATGAAATCATTAAAGTCAAAGGATGCGTCTTTGATTTTGTCAGCCATTTTCTGAGCTTCGTCTTCATCAAAATCTTGTTGCGCTTTCTCAATCAGCGTCATCATATCCCCCATACCTAGGATACGACTCGACATACGGTCTGGATAGAATGGTTCTAAGGCGTCTAATTTCTCACCTTGACCTGTAAATTTAATTGGTTTATCGGTAATTGAACGAATCGATAGTGCCGCTCCACCACGAGTATCACCATCGAGTTTTGTAATGACAACCCCTGTTATATCAAGTGACTCATTGAAAGATTGCGCAACGTTTACCGCATCTTGTCCGGTCATAGCATCAACAGTTAGTAAAATCTCTTGCGGATTTGCGACTGCTTTAATATTACGTAATTCAGCCATTAATTCTTCGTTGACGTGTAAACGACCCGCCGTATCAATGATAACGACTTCGTTCCCTTGTAGTCTTGCTTGGTTTAATGCTGCTTCAGCAATTCTTACTGGATCCGCATCTGTTCCTTCACTATAAACACCAAAACCTAATTGTTGACCAATGGTTTGTAATTGTTCAATCGCTGCTGGACGGTAAACGTCGGCAGCAACTAATAATGGGCGCTTTTTATTTTCTTTTTCAGAAATATATTTAGCTAATTTACCTACCGTTGTCGTCTTACCAGCACCTTGTAAACCAGCCATCATAATAACTGTTGGTGGTTGCGCTGAGAAGTTTAATGGAACGAGTTCCCCACCCATTAAGGCTGTTAATTCTTCATCAACAATTTTTAAAACTTGTTGCGCTGGAGATAATGATTTTAATACATCGGAACCTAATGCTCTTTCATTCACACTCTTAACGAATGTTTTTACTACTTGAAAGTTAACATCGGCCTCAAGTAAAGCAAGTCTTATCTCACGCATCATTTGTTTCAGGTCGGCTTCGGTGATTGTCCCTCCCGAACTAACCTGGCTAATCGCACCTTGTAGGCGCTCTGAAAGTCCTTCAAAAGCCATATTATTACCCCTCTATTTCTTAATCTTCTATTTGAATTAATTTTTCTATGACTGAATGAGCTTCTTTGTATGTTAATAACTCACTCAATGTATTTAATAATTGCATACGTTCTTCACGTTTCTCATTTAAACGGAGTGTTTTTTCATATTCTAGCAAGGATTTCTCTCCACGCTTAATATTATCATGAACGCCTTGACGACTAATATCGAAATGTTCGGCGATTTCACTTAAAGATAAGTCTTCTTCATAATAAAATGACAACATATCTTGTTGTTTCTCTGTCAACAGAGCTTTATAAAATGAGAACAATTGACCAATATAAATCGTTTTTTCTAACGACATTCTATTCACCTATTCTTCAGGATACTCAATATAAATAGCTAATCGATCCGCTAAATCCTTGGGTGTTACATGCTCCAATACTTCAGCAAATTCGTGTACTTCTTCTTTCGTGTATCCTAACCTATTTTGTAAGAAATATTCCCATATTTCGTGTTTTCTCACCATTTCTTGAGCCATTAGATGACCTTTTGGTGTTAATGCACTACCGCGGTAGCGTTCGTTAATTACTAGGCCTTCTTTAGCCAATTTATTAATCATTTCACTCACGGAGGCTGGAGAAACCTCTAATCCCTCAGCGATTGTTTTATTAGAGATGGATTCATCTCCTGCATGTTCATATATAAACTTTACATAGTCCTCGCGACTCTGTGACATTGACATCACCCCAATGATTTTTTTGCCAATCCTAATTTTACCATGTTTTCCCTTTAGCCTCAAATTTATTTAAACTTTTCGGTTTACTTTAGGCGCGCCTAACATTATAATTCAATTAACACTTAGGCACGCCTAAAAATTAGTGTTTGGAGGTTTGAAATGAAAAAATATATTAAATACATCATGACTCTATTTATGGTCATCATTTTGTTATTCACTTATGTAACGCCCATCGGTCATGCTCAAGCAGATAAAGAAAAAATTACAGTCACAACGACTTTTTTAGTTGATATTGTAGAACAACTCGCCCCAGAAACGTTTGAGGTTGTTTCAATTGTCCCTGCTGGTGGTGACCCGCATACGTATACAGCAACGGCTAGAAATTTAAAAGACATTACTGAATCTGACCTCGTGTTATTTCATGGTTTGCATTTTGAGGCACAGATGGCAGAAGTTTTAGATGCACTGCCACATACAAGATCTGTGACAGCGGAGTTTAATAATGACCAGCTAATCTCAATTTCTGAGGATTCTCAAGAAGTCGATCCGCATTATTGGTTCGATATAGATTTATATAAACAATCTGTTCTAACAACTCAACAAGCTTTAGTTGAAATTTACCCTGAGTATAAAAAATTAGTAAATGAAAATACAGAAAGATATATAGAAGAATTAGATGCTTTAAATCAACGGATCCATGAAAAAGTTGCAGAATTACCTGTGGAACAACGCATTCTCGTAACTCCACACGATGCCTTTGCATACTTTGCCCAGGCTTATGACTTCACAGTATATGCTCCTCAAGGAATCAGTACTGAATCTGAAGTCTCTAATGACGCAATCATTAAAACGGTTAAGTTTATTGTCGACAACGATGTGCCAGCCATATTCTTAGATACAACGTCTAACCCGCAAGCAATGGAAAAGCTTCAAGAAGGAGTCAACCAACAGGATGCAGAGGTTGTCGTTGTGGGTGGTGAAGGTCAAGAATTGTTCTCAGACTCTTTAGCTGCAACTGGTCAGTCGAATGATAATTACATTGAGATGTATCAACATAATGTGTCATTAATCGTTGATCATTTAATTCGTTAATTATAATTTAAAAGGAGTGATTCATATGAATTCAATTATTACGATCGAAAACTTATCGGTGAGATATCAACAAACTCTTGCCCTAAACAATATTACATTACAAGTTCCGGAAAATGTTCGCATGGCTATCATCGGCCCGAATGGTGCTGGTAAATCAACTTTTATAAAGGCCATTCTTAATTTAATACCCGCTAAACAACATAAGCTAAGCTTTTTCAATGACCTTACATTGAAACAAGCACGCTCTAAAATCGCTTATGTCCCCCAGACTTCAGAAGTTAACTGGCATTTCCCAACAACTGTCAAAGATGTTGTGACGATGGGAGTGAGCTCAAATCGTTGGGGCTTTCAATCTGTGAGTGAAGAGCAAAAAATTGTTGTTTCTCAAGCACTCGAAGCAATGGAACTCACTGATCTTTCGAATCGTCAAATCAGTCAATTATCTGGAGGTCAAAAACAAAGAGTCTTTATTGCACGTGCCATTGCACAAGACGCTGATTTGTATTTTTTTGATGAGCCGCTTGCTGGTGTCGACATGAAATCTGAAGCCATTATTATGGCGCAATTAAAAGAATTTCAGGACGCAGGAAAGACTAGTTTGACTGTTCACCATGACTTAAATTCAGTGCCTGATAATTTTGATTATGTGTTGTTCCTCAATAAAGAGGTTATCGCAACAGGTCCAACGGTAGATGTATTTACGCGAGAAAATATTGATAAAGCTTATTTAAATCAGTCTCAGCAAAATAATGTTGAACCGAGTTCAAATCAAGCGGGCTTACATATTCTAGGAGCTGATCAACATGTTTGATATCTCTTTTGATTATTTCTTCTGGGTTGTCGCACTTGGAACCATGGCACTCGGCTTCGCATCAGGTATTATCGGTACTACGATTGTCTTAGAAGGCCAAAGTCAATTGGGTGATGCGATTGGGCATTCAGTATACCCTGGAGTAATTATTGCTTTTATGTTATTTCAAACGAGAAATTCTCTCGTGTTACTGTTAGGTGCCATTGTTGTTGGTTATATAGCCTATGTTCTAATTAACTGGATTCACAAATATAGCCATTTTGCTTATGAAAGTGTCCTGGCACTTGTACTTTCGTCCTTTTTCAGCTTAGGTTTAATGCTTTACCGAATTGTACAAACGAATCCCAAATTCCAATCAGTGAATTTCTCTGGTTTGAATAATTATATTATGGGACAAGCCGCTTTTTTAACGCAATTTGATGTGAATGTTATTTTGATTGTTGCTGTTATCATCGCCCTTATATTTTGGCTTTATTATCCAAAGATTAAAATATATTTGTTCGATAAAACTTTTGCTGAAACCATTGCCATTAATACGAAATTTATCAATTATATCTTATTAACGTTAAGTTTATTAGCCATTGTCATTGGTTTACAAGCTGTTGGGACAAAGTTAATTAGTAGCATGTTAGTCGCTCCCGTCGTTGGGGCAATGCAATGGACAAATAACTATCCTAAAACTATCTTTTTATCAGGCTTTTTTGGCTTATTTGCTGGTTTTATGGGGACTTTACTTAGTACAAATATTTCTGATTTGGCGACAGGACCAACCATTGTAGTTGTATTGTCAGGTATCGCTTTAGTATCTGTCTTCATCGGGCCTAAAGGCTTGCTAGGCTCTTATGTTTTACGTAAAAGAGGTGTAGTGTCATGATGATTCAAATTTTATTAATTTTAATTGTTGTTGCTTTAGCTTGTAGTCTATTGGGTTCTCTATTGTTGATGCGTTCGAGTTTAATGGTAGCCGACGCCATATCACATACAATTTTATTAGGGATTGTGATTGCATTTTACTTTACGGAAGATTTGTCTTCGCCCTATTTAATTATCGGTGCAACCTTGTTCGGTGTCATTACTGTTATCTTAATTGACTTATTGACAAAGACCGGTCGAATGCAAAACGACGCAGCGATTGGTTTGGTGTTCCCCTTACTATTCTCAATTGCCGTTATTATCATCTCCAAATATTATACAAATGTGCATTTAGACATTGATATGGTCCTTTTAGGTCAAGTCGAACTGGCACCATTACGCCAAGTTGAAATATTCTCAATTCAAATGCCACAGGCATTCTTTATTGGTTTGATTATTTTATTCATTAATTTGGCTTTTATCTTTATTTTCTATAATCCATTGAAGATTCGTTTGTTTGATGAAACCTTTGCTCGAACTATTGGAATTAATGTTGCTGCACTCGACTTAGTATTGATGACTTTAGTTTCGCTGACGGCAGTCACTTCCTTTGAAAGTGTTGGGTCTATTCTAGTCATTGCCTTAATGGCAGCGCCTGGGATGACCGCTAGATGTTTTACGAATAAATTTAGCACTTTATTAATCGGTTCAGCTTTTATTGCTATACTTAATTCCGTTCTTGGTTATTATATTGGGATTTATCTCGATACTTCGATATCAAGCATGGTTGCTGTCACAGGTTTTGTAGTCTTTTTACTCGTGTTTTTAGGAACAAATATTATTCTTCCTAAACTCAGACAGCAGAAATTGGCACTTAAATAACTATATAATAGAAAACAAAAATATCCGTGAAGTCGATTTTTGACCTCACGGATATTTTATTAAGCTTGCTTATCTTCAATCACATCACGAACTAAATTATACATATATTGCTCAGGATCAAATTGTTGTAAGTCAGTGGCTTGCTCACCTAATCCAATATATTTAACCGGTATATCTAAATCATAACGAATCGAAAGAACAACCCCACCTTTTGCCGTTCCATCTAATTTCGTTAAAACTAAGCCGGTAATTTCGGTTGCTTCATTAAATTGTTTCGCTTGAATGAGTGCATTTTGACCTGTCGTCGCATCCAAGACTAAGAACACTTCTTGAACACCATTTGGATTCTCGCGTTCAATTATTCGTTTCATTTTTGCTAATTCTTCCATTAAGTTCGCTTTAGTTTGTAATCTTCCGGCAGTATCTACGAGTAAGTAATCGTAATTTTCTTCGTTCGCTCGTTTCACTGCATCAAAAACGACTGAAGCTGGATCGCTATTGGCTTTTCCAGTTACAACTGGAATATCTAATCGCTCTCCCCAAACATTTAACTGTTCAATGGCACCTGCACGGAAAGTATCTCCTGCGGCCATAATAACTTTTTTGCCTTCTTGTTTTAAGTTATAACCAATTTTACCTACAGAAGTTGTCTTACCAACGCCGTTTACCCCTACAAATAGAATAACGGTTGGTCCATCAGGGTTTTCTTTAATTGCGACCGTTCCTGTTTCATTCTTCTCATAAATGTTCACCATCTGTTCTAAAACTACACGTTTAACATCCTCAGGACGACTGACATTCTCTTCTTCAATCGCATCGCGGATAGCATCCGTTAAGGCAATTGTCATATTGAAACCAACATCTGCACCAATAAAGGCCTCTTCTAAATCTTCATAGAAATCCTCATCAATTTCTCTGAAACTTGTAAACAAGTCCGCAATTTTTTCGGAAAAGTTTTTACGTGTCTTTTCCATACCCTTGTCATACTTATCAAAAACAATCTCGGTGTCTTTTTCTTTCAGTTCTTCTTTAACAACCTGGTCTTCACCGGTAAAAGCACGTTTTATACGATCAAAAATACCCATAATCTCACTCCTTATTTGCTTATATTATAACACTTCTATTGCTTAATAAAATGATGGATTGCTTTCGCAACACCGTCATTATCATTTGTATCTGTGATATATGAAGCACTGTCTTTTATCTCTTGAACAGCATTGCCCATCGCTACCCCGTAACCAGCCATATCAATCATCGTCTGATCATTATTTTGGTCACCAATGGTCATCATTTCTTCCGGTTTGATATTTAATTGTTTACCTAATTTCTTTAACGCATTCCCTTTATTAACATTGATCTTACCAATTTCTAATTGATAAGGATGTGATAAGACAGTTTGATATTCTTCCAATAAGTCTTTATTGATTTTAGGTAGTTGCTCATTTAAGTAATCTTCAACTGTACAAATAACAAACTTGTTAAATGTATGATCTGCTTCAAAGTCATGATATCTAACAGTTTTTCTTGGTGCTGGCGTTGTATAAGCTGACTCTTTCCCATCTGGATATTCAATTGGATCATACACCCATTCAGAATCAATGGGATTTAATGGTAAATTTAAACGTTCCGTTTCTTCATACCAACGCTCTAAATCGCTCGTTTCAACAACATCATTAACGACAACTTCTCCAGTGTTCGCTTTAATCACTTGGCTTCCGTTAAATACGACTAAATACTCATCGTCGCCATCGAAACCAATATTCTCGGCAAAGTCTTTCATCGCTAAGTATGGTCTCCCTGTACATAAAACGACTTTAATATCTTTTGACTGGGCGTAATGTATAGCATTGATGTTCTCTTCTGATAAAGATTTATCTGTTCTAAGTAACGTTCCATCTAAATCTATGGCAATTAATTTTATCATTGATAACTCCTTTATTCTGATAAAGCTTCTTCCGCTTCACTTAATTTAACTGAGGCTAATTTCGAAATACCTGATCGTTCCATCGTAACACCGTATAGCCGGTCCGCACTCTCCATCGTTCCTTTTCTATGTGTAATGACGATGAATTGAGTTTGTTCTCTAAATTCTTTAATATATTCTCCGTAGCGGTACACGTTCGCATCATCTAAAGCTGCCTCTACCTCATCCAATATAACAAATGGTACAGGTTTTACTTCCAGAATAGCGAATAACAAGGCTATGGCTGTTAGCGCACGTTCCCCACCAGATAATAAGGCCAGATTTTGTTTCTTCTTACCGGGTGGTTGTGCAACGATGTCTACACCTGTTGTTAGGACATCTTTGGGGTTCGTCAACTCGAGTGAGGCTTCACCTCCACCAAATAATCTTCGGAAAGTTTGTTGGAATTTCTCATTAATGAGTTTGAATGTTGCGCTAAATCGTCGAGTAACCTCAACATCCATCTCATCCATTGTATCTTTCAGTTGACCCATAG
Source organism: Ruoffia sp. FAM 24228 (assembly GCF_045528575.1). Lineage (NCBI taxonomy): Bacteria > Bacillati > Bacillota > Bacilli > Lactobacillales > Aerococcaceae > Ruoffia > Ruoffia sp. FAM 24228. The sequence continues at coordinate 5,841 of NZ_JBGQQZ010000034.1, read as the reverse complement.
CTGTTAATAAATCTTCTTCTTGTTCCACTAATAACTCATAACGTTCATTTAACTCATCATAGTCTTCAATTGCTTGAAGATTAATCGGTCCTAATTTATTGATGAACTGACGTAATTCCTTAACTACTTTATTGATTTCAGCTGTTGATTCAATCGGTTTAGCAATTTTCTTTGCCATCTCGAAGGTCAATTGATATTCTTGATTTAAATGATTCAAATGATTATCAATTAAGGCTTGATTTTTTTCAATCTGGGCTTGTAGTTTTGCTTGTGTTTGGAAACTACGTTGACTCTTTGCTTGAGATTTATTGAGTAAACTTTCTTTTTCATTAATCGTTTCACTTAAATCTTGGCGATTTTGACGGTCGGCTTGAATTTGTTTTTGTAGACTTTCGCTTTCTTTTTCTAATTTAGCAATGTCGTCTAAAGTTTCCTCCAGTTTTTCTTGGAGCTCTTCAATCGACGACAGTCCAAATGTCTTACTCGACTCATAATTTGTAATCCAATTATTAACTACCTCATATTGATTCTTTAAATCTGATAAAGTTTGTTTTAATTGTTTAATCTCAACGTCCATAACCGCTTTTTTCGTTGATTTGTCCTGTCTAAATTCTTCTAACTCAGCTAATTTCTTCTGACGGGCGTCTTCATCTAGGTTATGTTGTTCTAATATCCGATTTAATTCTTCAATCGAAGATTTTGCTTTCACAAGATTTTGTTCCGCTTGTTCGATTGTGATTCTCGCTTCATCAAGTTCTTCGTCGAATTCACGTATTGAATCTTTTAAAATAATCATTTGATTATTAGCTTGTTTATATGCTTGTTTAGCGTTTTGACTCGATTGGAATAAACGTTGGTAGATACCTTCTGTTTGATTTACTTGTTGACGTTGTTCTTTCAATTGTTGTTCATTGTTCGCTAACTCTTTTGAAACTTTTTCCCAATCTAGTTCAATATTTTTAAGTTGTTCTCGATGTTTCTCATAGGCTTCGCTTGCTTGTTTAATTTCATTTTGGCGCGATAGCATCGATTGTTGTCTTTGCTTTTGTTGCCCCCCGGTGAGTGATCCACCTGGCATTAACACGTCACCTTCGAGTGTTACGATCTTTACTGAATGCCCTAAAGCTCTCGCAATACTTTGCGCATCTACTAAAGTTTGAGCAACAATGGTATTTCCTAATAAGTTCTGGACAATATTCTCGTTTTTCGCATCATAACTGACTAATTCTGAAGCAACGGCGATAAAACCTTGCATTTCTTGCGCTTGAAAAAGTTTAAAACTTTGAATTTGACGTGGCTTAATGTTTGGTCGTGGTAAGAAAGTTGCTCGTCCTGCTCTTTGTTGCTTTAAGTAATTCACTGCTTCACGTGCCGCTTGGTCATTTGCTACAACGATGTGTTGCATCGATCCACCTAAAGCTGTATCGATTGCTAATTGATACGTTTCTTTTACATTTAATAAATCCGCAACCGTTCCCTCGATACCATTTAAGCGTTGCGCTTGTTGCATAACCGCACGCACGCCAGCATAGTAGCCCGTATAATTATCATGCATTTGTTTCAGTGAATTTAAACGGGTTTCAATGGTTTGAGTTTGTCTTTCTTGGTTAAAGAGCAATTGTCTTAACTCATCTCGTTGATTTGAGAGTTTTTCATTATTCTCTGTTAATTCTTGTAACAAAGTTCTTTGTTCACTCTGGCTACCCGTGAATGCCTCAAGTTCTTCTTCAGCTTCTTTGGCTTCCATTTCAAGCTTTTTAAGTTCTTTACTAGTACTGTTCATTTTCTCAACAGCTTGGTCTTTACGTGCTCTTTGTCTTTCTAAGACTGTTTTCTGCTGTTGAATTTCATTGTTTGACTTGGCTTCTAATTGATAATACTCCAACATTTCATTACGTAATTCGTCTTGTTGATTCGCATTCAATCCTTGAGATATTTGGATATCTTTATTGACTGCTTTTAGGTCTGTCATTAGTGCTTTCAAATCTGTCTCAAAGGTTTGTAATTGCTTTGTATATTCCGTGATGTCTTGGTCAAGTCTTGTCTTTTCAGCCACTTGTTCTTCATAAATATTAGCTTTATCTGCTTGTTCTGTTTCACTATATTGAATATCTTTTTCAATCATCTGTTGTTGCGCTTTTAATTTTTCAATTTGAGACGTTAATTTTTGATATGTATCCGAATTTTGATCAATTGCATTGATTAATAGATTTTGTTTGTTTTTAGATGCATCGATTTCGGTACTTAGTGTATCATTTTGCGTGATTAAATTATTTATGGTTATATCGATATTCTTTAATTGTTCCTCAAGTTCTTCCCACCCTGTTTGATAATCTTCGATTTGTTGGGTGTATAGAGAAACTTCTAGCTCTTTTAATTCTTCTTTCTTACTCGTATAAAGAAGCGCCGTCTCTCTTTGTTTTCTTAAAGGATTCAATTGTAATTCGAGTTCATGAATAATGTCTTTAACCCGGCTTAAGTTATCACTCGATTTATCTAAGCGTCTCTCAGCTTCAGTCTTACGGTATTGGTACTTTTGAACACCTGCAGCTTCTTCAAATATCGTCCGTCGTTCTTCAGGCTTACTTAAAAATATTTGCTCAACTTGTCCTTGGGAAATAATTGAAAAACTGTTCTTTCCTAACCCTGAATCTAAAAGTAAATCTACGATATCCCTTAATCTAACTTGTTCATTGTTTATTAAGTATTGACTATCACCATTTCGATTATAACTGCGAGTAATACTTATTTCACTAAAATCATAATCCAAATATCGATCCTCGTTGTTTAAAACTAAAGTCACTTTTGCAATATTCACTGGCTTACGCGCTTGTGTTCCATTAAAGATAACATCTTCCATTCGATTCCCACGTAAACTTTTAGCTGATTGCTCGCCTAATACCCATCTAATCGCTTCCGAAAGATTGCTTTTACCACTTCCGTTAGGACCTACGACAGCGGTCATTCCTTCATTAAATTCAATAACTGTTTTGTCAGCGAAGGACTTAAAGCCTGTCATCTCTACTCTACTAAGATACATTATGAAACCTCTCCAATTAAATGTTGGTAAGCAATTTTCGCCGCTTGAATTTCAGCTTGTTTTTTACTGTTCCCTTTACCTCGGCTAATTAATTTGTCATCTACAAATAAGCCCATCTCAAATATTTGATTATGATCGGGTCCTTTTTTAGAAATTAAGCGGTATTCAATTAAGACTGTTCCATGTGTTTGAGCTTTTTCTTGGAAAAGTGTCTTGTAATCTAAATTCACTTGTTTAAGAATATCTTGGTGATTTAATAACAATTGCTTGTTTAAAAAGTTAGTTACAACGTCTATACCTTGTTCCAAATATGTTGCACCTAGAAAGGCCTCAAAACAATCCGCTAAGATTGAATCTCGATGATTACCACCACTTGCAGACTCGCCTTTACCAAGTTGAATGTACTCATGAAAGTCGTTTTTTCTTGCTAACAGGGCTAAACTTGGTTCACGAACTAATTGCGCACGAGTACGAGACAAAGTTCCCTCAGGTTCTTCTGGATAAAAATTATATAAGTAATCACTCACAATAATTTCTAACACCGCATCGCCAAGAAATTCTAAGCGTTCATTCGATTCTAACAAGTGATGTTTTTGTTCATTGACATAAGATTTATGCATAAAAGCACGTTTAAATAACGCTTCATCTTCTATGTCTATGCCTAATATATTTTCTAAATGTTTTATTAATAAACTCATAGCATCCTCCTATTTACTTTCTTTCTACCAATGTTGGTAGCTCACAATGCAACACTTATTCTATCATGAAAGCTCAATGTATACCATCATAGACGTAAAAAAGAACCTCCGAAGAGGTTCTTTTCAGAAAGGAATTTAATTTATAGGCTTAATAATTATTCAGCAATTGGCTCTTCAGCTAACAGGTAGATATCTGACCATTTTAAGTCTGATCCGATTGCAGTTTCCCAATTACTTACACGGTTATTAACAGCTGTTAAAGAATAACGGAATAATGTTGGGATTACTGGTAATTCTTCCATTGCATACGCTTGCCAGTCATAGAATGCTTGTTGACGGAACTCTTCGTCGAATGATTCATCTGATTCAATCGCTGCTAATAATTCATCGTTCTCTTCAGTTGCCCAACGAGTATAGTTGAATGCAGCTGTACGACCATAAAAGCCAGTTGGGTTTGGATCTCCACCAGTTCCCCAAGCTCCTTGGTAAACATCGATGGCTGGATCATCTGCTTCAAGACGCTCGTAGAATGAGTTGAATTCCATTAATTGTCCATCAACTAATTCAACATTAATTCCAACTTCACCCCATGCTTGGATGTAGTACTGTGCGATTGGTTCTGCTGTTTCTCCACCTGACATTGAAGCGAAACCTAGAGTGAATGCTTCTCCATCTGGATCTTCAACAAAGCCGTCTCCATCGTTATCTACGAAACCAGCATCGGCCAATATTTGAGCTGCTTGCTCAGGATCATAATTATATCCTTCTTGATCTGCATTATGGTAATCGGTAAAGTTAGGTGTGATTAATGTATTCGCATTTTGACGTAAACCATAATAGAAATTAGTTGCGATAGCATCATTATCGATTGCATATGCCATTGCTTGACGTAATGCTTTATTTGTTGTTATACGTTCTGAATCGGTTACTACTTCCCCTGCTTCAGCATCCCAAGTTCCTTGTTTGAATCCAAGATAAGTATAAGCGTTTTCTAAGAATCCTACACTTTGGAAGTTAGTTGCATCTGAATATGTATCATATTGGTCTGATGGTAATGATGCGATATCATAGTTACCAGCTTTTAATTCTGAAACAATTGTTGTTGGGTTAACAACTTCAAGAATAACTTCATCAATGTTAGGACGACCATCAAAGTAATCATCAAAAGCAGAGAATGTTACTGACTCACCTGGTGTAATCGATTCGATTTGGAATGGACCAAATCCAACTGGATTCGTACGAACATATTCACTATCTTCTAATTCAGCTACTGGTACTTCACCTAATAAGTGTTCAGGTTCGATATAACTAGAAACACCCCCACCAGCTTGTAATAATGAGTTATTAAAGTTGTGATATGTAACTGTTAAGGTGTAGTCATCCACACGTTCTAATCCTGAAATTTCTTCAGCATCTCCGTTGTGATATTCTTCCATACCTACAACGTTTTGGAAGTCAGTTCCGTAACGGATACCCGTATATTCTGGGTTACCGATAACATAATAAGGGAAGATGACATCATCAATTGTGACTTCTTCACCATCATGCCAAGTTGTTCCTTCTGGAATTGTAATTGTCACTTGTTTGTTTTCTTGATCAAACTCTACATCAGCGAAACCTGAGTTATCAATTGCAAAGTTCTCATCGTATCCATATAAACCAGGGTTAATAAAACCAATAATAGATGAATCTGGTTGTCCTTGATATAACATGTTATTTAAAACACCAGCGAAAGTTGTATCAGATACTAAGGCATAACGTAAAGTTCCACCTTCGATGGGTTCACCTTCGTTTACAGCAGTAGGAGAGAAATCTAAAACATCTCCTTCGCCTTCTTCTTGTGCGTGAACTAGGTTAGCAGCTGGAGCTGCAAATACAGTTGATAAAGTAAGGGCCGTTGTTGCTAGTGCAAATGACTTTTTAAAAGATTTTTTCATAAAACTAACCTCCAATTAGTAATTCTTATTTATATATAATATCCTGAATAATTCATAGTTTTACTAATAGTCTTTCCTAACATTGATTTAATAGTCTTTAAAGTAATCTGCTTCATCACCCATTAGGTGATGAAAAAAGACCCCCTTTCTGATATGGTTAATTCAC
>NZ_JBGQQZ010000033.1:0-26822 GCF_045528575.1 Ruoffia sp. FAM 24228 | reverse complement strand
TTCATCCGTGGTAAGATGGGTGTAGGTCATTTGTGGTCACTCCTTTGTATTCTTTGGTCGGAATTACAAGTTGAGTGTACCACAAATGGCTGTTTTAGTTGTCTAGCTTAATTTTACAATCGGCGTAATTATAACTGGTAAGATAATTGCTGGAACAAAATTCATTATCTTGAATTGAGTGACTTCGATAATATTCAAGCCTAAGCCGACTAATAATACAGATCCCACACAGATAATCTCCGTGATAACTTCTACCGGTAACCAAGGCTCTAATAAGCTAGCAAAAATGATAATACTTCCTTGAATCAATAGAACAGGAATTGATGCTAAGGCAACACCTATTCCTAGGGATGATGCAAGTAGAATCGATGTAATACCATCTAAGATACTTTTCGTATAAAGGGTCGTATTGTCTCCAATAAGACCGCTTTCTAAAGATCCAACAATAGCCATTGATCCGATACAGAAAATCATTGCGGCACTAACCATGCCATGAGAAAGGTCACCGTATTTGGCACTACCTTTACCCACTTTCTTCTCAAATTTATTAATCCCAGATAGAACGCGATGGTCGATATCAACCCATTCGCCAATCAGTGTTCCAATTACAATACTTAAAATCATAACAATGGTATTGTTCCCTTGGATTGCACCGGCAATTCCGATAGATAGAACACACAAGCCAACAGCTTGCATTAAACTTTTTTGCACTCGCACCGGGATACTTGAGCGAATTTGCAGTCCAATTAAGGAACACACAATGATGACTACTGCATTAACAATTGCTCCCATACTCCAACTCCTATTCGATTAATTTAATTCATCACTCGCTTCATCAGTTGAGCTGTCTTCTTCTTCAACTTCTTCTGACTCACTCTCATCAAGTGACTCATTATCCGATTCATATTCACTTTTACTTACAACATCTAAGTCTTCATAGATGTAATTAACCAAGTTAGGTGTCCAAGTGAAATCAAAGTAATAAATTAAATCATTGCTAACTTCAATTGTTTCTTCTCCAGTGTCCTCTTCTAAATCTTCTTCATCTTCACTTTTCACTGGCGTGTTAATCGCGATATAGAAGGGCTCCCCTTGCCAAACTTCTTGATATCTCAGTTTATCTAAGGCAAAAGTCTTAATTGTTGTGTAACTATCTCCTGGTTTGATGACTGTACCGTTGTAATCATTAATTAAGACGTAATCACTATTCAAGCTATCTTCACCAATTTGTAAAGTGGCAACCCCATCTACTGGAAGGAGTTCATGGTCGCTATTATTAGTAATTTCATATTCAATGGACACAATAATCTGACCATAATTAAAGTTTTGAAAATTTTCTTCATAAACATTTTTTGGTTCAAAATTACTGATTTCGGCTCTTAATAACTCAACTGAAACATCATCATCTTCACTCGTTTCATTCAATTGATCTTGAGCTAGGATCGTCTTTTGACCCCACCATTCTGATGATAAACGGTCTGGAATCATTTGATTATTCTCAGATAATTGCTCTTGAGTCTCCTCGTCTAAAGGTAAGTAAAGAACTCGTTCATCTCCTAGTAAACTTGCGCCCACTCCTGAGATGGCATCGGGTTCCGATTGAGGGGGTACAACAGTTAGGTAAACATTTCCCAAATCTGATGCTTCTTCCCACTCATCCTGACCAAGGCCATAGATAAGATAACCGTTAACGGTCATTCTTGGTCCTATTTCGCCGTTATTTTGTTCGAGTATTTTCGTTAAATCTCCACTTTGAGCTGGATATAAAGCAGATGATGGGTGCATTTGCATATCTGCTGATTGATAACTCATTCGTAATCCTTCAATCGGATAATAAATAGTTTCATCTGTCAAGTTTGTTATAGCAACTTCCATTAAGACGACTGAACCTGGATTGTCTTCATAGTTAAATTCGCTACTTACAAATTCATCCGCACTTTCGACTTCAAAAACCTCCATATTCTCGACACTTAATTGAAAATTATTCTGTGTTTGAGAGAAAGTTTCATTTACTTTAAAGTAAGATTCATCTGCTAGTGTTAACACATCACTGTTTCTAAATTCAGCAATCACTTGACTAAATTCTGGTACAAAGCGAGCATCAACGGGTGTTTCATTCTCAGTATTATCCGCATTTGAAGACGTGCCACCTGATTCTACTTGACTCACTTCTTGGCTAGAAACAACCTCTTCAATGTTTTTTTCAATCTTGCCACAACCGACAAGAAACAGAGTTGCAATAAATATGAGCCCTATTTTTTTATAAAATTTTATTTTGTTAATGTGTTTATTCATATACTTCAACCTTTTACTTTTATTCTTTTTCCTTTACAGGACTTACGATGACTTCGGGTGCTAATGTTTCCACTTCGTATTCTTCTTCGAATAATCCTGAAGATTCTCGGAATGTATTATACAGCTCCGTCACAATTACTTTAATGACCGCGTAGCCTGGAACCCCTATGATAACTCCTGATAAGCCGAATAAGCGTCCGGCACCGAGTAATACTAATAGGATTGTTACTGGATGTATTTTTAAATTGTTTCCTAATATTTGTGGTGATACAAATCGTCCTTCAAGCAATTGCTCGATGGCCACCACAATTAATACTTTGATAAACATGAACGGCGAGATTAATAGTCCGATAATTAATGCCGGTACAACCGCCATTATAGAACCCAAATACGGAATAATATTAAATATACCCGCAATCACAGAAAGTGATATTGCATAATCTAAACCGATGATTGAATAACCAATCGCAAAGATTATTCCTACTACGATCGCCACTAATATTTGTCCTCGAATATACTGGGAGATTTGGTGATTCGATTTCAATAAAATTCGCCCTACTTTTGGTCGGTATTTATCAGGCACATGATATAAGATATATTGCGGAATTTTATAGCCTTCCAGCAATAAATAATATAGTAACACTGGCATTGTTATTAATCCTGTTACTACTTGTGCCACCGTTCCAATTACACTTCCTAGACCGCCAAAGGTAGATGTAATAATCGTATTCAACTGATCTGTGATACTATTCCAATCAATATTGGCAAAATATTCAGTAATCTTCGGGTCAATTAAACCACTTTCAAGATCGATAGGTAAAGACTCGATTGTTTCCATTAATGATGCTTGATAATTGGGTATATTCGCAACGAATGTCGTCGCTTGTTCTCTTAGCAATGGTATTAAAGTAGAAATACCCCAACTAATTAATGCAATAATAATGATAAAAATAATCCAAATCGAAATATTTCTTGATACACCTCTTTGAATTAATCGCGCAACAAATGGCGAAAATAAATAATATAAAATCCCCGCTGCTACAATTGGAAAGGCAACTAAATTTACAAAAGTGACGATTGGTTTAAATAAGTAAGCGACACGTGTAAATATTAAAAGAATTAATAAAATTAACAGTGTATTGAATAAGAATATTACAAATTGGTTGTTCAGAAATTGACTCACAAACCAACTTTCTTTACGCTTTTCGTTCCGTTTATTATCTGTCATAAAATTCACTCCAATGACTTAAGATAATGATATTTTAACACACTACTAATAAAAAATCTCAAGAATCTAATTCATTCATGATTTTACTCATCTATGCTATACTCTATGTATTAATATACTGGGAGGATATCAAATGACTCAAACATTTATTTTAGGTGGCTATACAAAACGCGACAACAAAGGAATTCATCAAGTTGAATTCGATGTTAAGGAAGGTGCTTTTTCAGAAACAAATTTAATTAGCGAATTAAACGGGCCAACTTTTGTGGCTTTATCTAAAGCTAAGGATTTACTTTTTGCCATTCATAAAGAAAATGACCAAGGTGGAATCGTAGCTTTCAAAAAGAACGAACAAGGTACTTGGGACAAGGTAGCTAGTGGTTTTGGTGATAACGGTAGTGGTTGTCATGTAAGTTACCGCGAAAGTAGTCAAACTATTTATGTATCTAACTACCATGCAGGAGTGATTGATGTATTCAAATTAGACGGCGAAGAACTAGATGTGATTCAAACCGTTGAACATTCTGGTTCAAGTGTTCATGAAAACCAAGATTCTTCTCACGTTCACTTTGCTGGTTTTAATGATTCACAAAACTTACTATTTGTTTGTGATTTAGGTACAGATTTTGTTACAACTTACGATATTGCAGATGATGGTACTTTATCTCCTTCTAGCGAGATTAAATTGACACCTGGAACGGGGCCACGTCATTTAGTATTACATCCAACAGAACCTTACGCATATATTATTGGTGAGTTAGCAAACACAACTACGGTTGTGTCATTAGACGCCGCAGGTAAGATGGCTGCCGTTGATACGCAACTGAATATTCCTGAAGAACACGTTGAAAAATCAGCCGGCGCTGCAATCCGTATTACGAATGACGGCCGCTTCCTATATGTTTCAACTCGTTTCCATAATGTATTAACAGTCTATGAAATTTCTAAAGATGGTGGAGCACTAACGAAGATTCAAGAAATCGATACGAATGGTGAAATACCTCGTGATTTCAATCTTGATGAAACAGAAAAATTCGTTCTGGTTGCTCACCAAGATACAGATCATATTTCTGTCTTTGACCGTAACGCTGAGACAGGTCAATTAACATTTATCCAAAATGATACACAAGCACCTGAGTGTGTGTGCATCGCCTCAGCTTAATTAACAATATATTGCAATCAAAGCCAAACGATTTCAGTTTGGCTTTTTTATTCTTATTTTCCCTTGAAGAAAACGCTTAAATTCGATTTTATCATGGATACTATACTTTTTTAGTGAATTTACGTTATAATAGATTGAATAAATTTCTAGAGAGGATAGGAAACATGGATCAAATGATTGATATTATTGAACTTATAAAAATTTTTGTCCTAAGTGTGGTACAAGGGATTACAGAGTGGCTACCGATAAGTAGTACGGGACATATGATTATCTTAGAAGATTTAATTCCTTTGAATTTATCTTCAGAATTCGTTGAGGTCTTTTTAGTACTTGTACAATTAGGCTCTATTTTCGCAGTAATTTTACTTTACTTTAATAAATTAAACCCTTTTTCACCAAAGAAAACTTCAGTGGAACGTAAGGATACTTGGATTCTTTGGTTTAAAGTGGCTTTCGCAAGTATACCAGTTGCAATCTTCGGCTTTGCTTTAAAAGATTATATGGATGAATACTTTTATAATCCTATTGTTGTTGCTATTGCACTGATTGTGTACGGGATTATCTTTATTTGGATTGAACGCACAGGCGAATCAAAACATGCAGCTACAGTAACTGATTTTAATTCTTTATCTTTTGCAACAGCCTTTAAAATTGGAATCTTCCAAGCATTGTCTATCATCCCTGGTACATCTCGTTCAGGTTCTACAATAATTGGTGGGTTATTAGTTGGAACATCTCGCCACATTGCAACAGAGTTCTCATTCTTCTTAAGTATTCCAGCGATGTTCGGTGCAAGTTTAGTTAAACTTCTAGACTTAGGTTTTTCATTTACGACAGTTGAATGGATTTATTTATTATTCGGAATGTTCATTGCGTTTATTGTTTCCGTATTTGCAATTAAATTCTTACTGAACTACTTGAAACGTAATGACTTTACTGGCTTTGGTAAATACCGTATCGTCTTAGGTGCGATCATTATACTTTACTCACTGTTCCAGTTTTAATATTTAATTTATAGACCCAGTTGATTGTTTTAATGGCAATCAACTGGGTCTTTTTTTGTAAAACTTGACCTTAAGGGGCGTCGTGAGGAGGCGCGATGGTTCTGAAATCCGAATGCGGGCCGTCGTGATGGAGCTCGATGGACCGCAAGCTAAAATTCGGAGTGTCGTGCCAGCACACAATGGACCGCAAACTAAAACGCGGAGTGTCGTGCCGGTTCACAATGCCCCATCCCATCCAAATCCCAAATCAAAATAACCGAAAACCATATCTAAGCACTCGACTCAGTTATGATTTTCGGTTATTTAACTTAATCTAATTATCCCATAGCATTTTCTTTAGTGATTTCTGTAATGCCACCCATGTAAGGAACAAGTACTTCAGGAATCTTCACAGATCCATCTGCTTGTTGGTAGTTTTCTAGAATTGCTACGACTGTACGTCCTACTGCTAATCCTGAACCGTTTAAAGTATGAACATGTTCTACTTTTTCGTATTCATTACGGTAGCGGATTTTTGCACGGCGAGCTTGGAAAGCTTCTGTGTTTGAACATGAACTAATTTCACGGTAAGTATCTTGAGCTGGAATCCATGCTTCAATATCATAAGTTTTAGCAGCAGAGAATCCCATATCACCTGTTGATAATATAATTGTGCGGTATGGAATTTTTAATGCTTCTAAGATACCTTCAGCATCTTTAGTCATACTTTCTAATTCTGCATAAGATTCATCCGGACGAGCAAGTTTAACTAACTCAACTTTGTGGAATTGGTGCATACGGATTAATCCACGCGTATCACGACCAGCGCTTCCTGCTTCTGATCTAAATGATGGTGAAAATGCTGTAAAGTGTACAGGTAATTGATCTAATGCAAGAATTTCATCAGCATAGTAGTTCGTTAATGGAACTTCAGCCGTTGGAATTAAAGTTAAATTACGGTCCCCTTCTAACTCAAATACATCTTCTTTAAATTTAGGGAATTGCCCTGTTCCGAACATTGCTTTTTCATTTACCATGTAAGGTGTGATCATTTCGCGGTAGCCATTTTTCCCGTGAGTATCTAACATAAAGTTATAAACAGCACGCTCTAAACGAGCTCCTAGGCCTACATAGTATACGAAACGCGCACCGGCAACTTTTGCTCCACGTTCAAAATCTAAGATACCTAAGTTTTCAGCAATATCCCAGTGATTTAATGCTTTAAAATCAAATTCTGAAATTTCTCCCCAACGGCGGATTTCAACATTATCGTCTTCATCTTCACCAACTGGCACATCTTCATTTGGGATGTTAGGTAATGTGAATTCAATATTATTTAAGTCAGTTTGAATCGCGACTAACTTGTCATCCATCGCTTTAATTTCTTTACCGATTTCTTGCATTGCTTTGATTTGCTCATCCGCATTTTCTTTGTTGCGTTTTAGCTGAGCAATTTTTTCAGTTGTTTCGTTACGTGTTTGCTTCGCTTCCTCAGTTTGAGCAATTAATTCTCTTCTTTGCGCGTCTAAGTCGCGGTAATTTTCTAATAACTCACGCTCCACACCTCGGGTGGCAAGTTTTTCTGCGACAAATTCAAAGTCATCTCTTAACATTTTACGATCTAACATATTGTTTCCTCCTGTGATTTTAAATATTCATTAAATTAAACATAGCCATAAAAAAGAACCTTCCGTCCCTGAATAATTCATGGGACGAAAGGTTCTCATTCGCGGTGCCACCCAAGTTCAAATAAACCCAATAATAGTGAGTTTACTTGCTCTTAAATTCAATAACGGTGAGGCCGGCACTACTTAATCGCGCTTTCGTAGGCTGAATAAAACGTGGATTCTTTGATTAAACTGAGTGATTCTCACCAACCATCACTTCTCTTAACAATTATCTCAAATACTATTCGTTTCTCATTTAATCATATTATAAATTATCCCGCCATAAAGTCAAGCAATCCTACCAATTCAAGTCTTTCGCTTTGTCAGTATCGTCATAATGATGAATTGCCTCTAGCTCTTGCCATTGTTGTTGGCGTAAAGCTTCAAATATAACGATATTAGCAGTGTTTGATAAGTTAAGTGACCGTACATGTTCGTCATTCATTGGAATTCGCAAACTGTTATTTTTATGCGCTTCCATCAATTCAATCGGAAGGCCCGTTGTTTCTTTTCCAAATAGGAAGAATTGCTCATTACTTTCATTTTGAGCCAAGTCTGCCTCAGAATAAATTTGAGGTGCAAATTTAGTAATTAAATACAGTTTACGTTCACCAACGTATGAAAGAAATGCCTCTAAATTATCATGCTCGACAATATCAACATTATGCCAATAATCTAAGCCAGCACGTTTCAACATTTTATCATCGGTTGAAAATCCTAGAGGATGAATTAAATGGAGCGTTGAATTAGTTGCCGCGCAAGTTCTAGAGATGTTCCCTGTATTAGCAGGCATCAATGGTTCAAATAAAGCAATATGATTTTTCAATGGAATCCTCCCTTTCTTCACGTAATTTGGTGAATGTTTAGATAGAAAAAGACACGTATTGAACGTGTCTTTTAATAAAATTATTTGAAGATTACTCTTCTTCTGCTTCTTCTGCTTCTTCTTCAGTTGCACCAATTACTTCTGGTTCAGCTGCTTCTTCATCTGGATCTACGTCTTCTGCTTCTTCAGTAGGAATTGAGATTGAAACGATTGTTTCATCATTTTCCATCATAATTTCTACACCTTCTGGGAGAGCGATATCCGCTACAGTTAAAGTATCACCGATTTCTAAGCCTTTTACATCCACTTCAAAGTATTGAGGGATTGTATCTGGTTTAGTTTCAACAGTAATTTCGTTTTCAACGATTTCAACGATACCTTCTTCAATTGTTTCATCATTAACAACGTATAATGGAATTTCTACCGTTAATGTTTGGTCAGCAGAGATAGCTTCCAAGTCAATTGAGTACATTTCGTCTTTTAACGCTGCACGTTCATAGTCTTTTAACCATACTTTTTGAGTGCCACCGTTAAAATCTAAATTGAATACCGCGTTAGTACCTTCTTCTTTTAATAAAGCTTCGAAATCACGACGATCTACTAAAAGCGAAGTTGCTTCTACTGTTTTACCGTATAAAGATACAGGCACTTTTCCTTCAGCACGAGCTTTGCGTGAAGCACTTGAGCCAGTTGTTTCTCTAAGTTCTGCTTTTAAGTTCATAATAAAATCTCCTTATCTATAAATAATTTAATGCATTTCAAATAGTAATTTTCGCACATACGTTATAGTATCAAATTTCCCTCTAAAAAGCTAGATAAAACCATATTTTTTTTATACAATAAGTAAAGATTCATTGCTTTGCAATAGAGAGGTAGGTCCCATGAGAAAAATATTAAGCTACTTTAAACCCTTTGATTATGTATTTATTATCGTGTCAATCATCATTTCTTTTATTCCAAATGTCATTACGAATGCTCATCTCAATGATTCAGAAGATGCCGTTGCGATAGTGAAAATCCACGGTGAAGTTGTAGATGAGTTCCAATTATCAGAAGGATTAGAAGTCGAAAAGACATATTATCCAAACGATAACCAGTACAATATTATCGAAATCAATAATAACCAAGCTCGTATTAAAGAAGATAATAGTCCTGATCAAGTTGGCGTTAGAACAGGTTGGATTGAAAGACCAGGGCAAACTGCGATTTGTCTCCCCCACGGGCTCGTGTTAGAGATTACCGGCAAAATGGCTGATGATGAATTGATACTACCCTTGTAAATAACTAATCATAAAATGGAGGTTTTATAATGTCAGCAGCCAAATTTAAACCCACAGGTGAAGATGTCGTCGAATTTATTGAGTCGATTGATTCAAAACAAAAACAAATTGATTCATTTTTTTTATTAGATTTATTTAAAGAAGTGACTGGTTTTGAACCTCAAATGTGGTATCCAAATATTATCGGTTTTGGAACTTACCATTATGTCTACAATTCTGGTCGTGAAGGTGATACATCTTATTTAGCCTTTTCCCCTAGAAAAGCCAAATTTAGTTTGTACCTTGCTACCGAATTTAAAGACAAAGATAAATTATTAGCGCAACTTGGAAAACACACCACTGGTAAAATGTGTATTTACGTAAATAAATTAGCTGATATTGATTTAGATGTCTTAAAAACAATGTTAGAAAACTCAATGGAACACACTTTAAGTAAATATCCTAAATAAAAAAGCAGCCTCGATTTTCAATAAAATCGAGGCTGTCTTTATACTAACAATAAAACAAATAGAGCAATGACATACATACTTAAAAACAATATAAAACTCTGAATAGCTTCTTTAAAGGCAATTGGCTGTGGAATTCTTTCCGTATATCTCATCACACCTTGATAATGCACATAGCCAACGGCTAAAGTAACAATCGTCCACCAAGGGAATATACCGGTAATAATATAAGTCAACCACACAATCCATGGTAAGAAGCTAAGCAACTGATACAAGCGAATCGCGTTCGGTCTACCAATATAGTAAACTAACGTCCGTCGTTCGTTTTGAATATCTGTATCCAAATCTCGGGTGTTATTGGCAAGCATAATATTCGCTATTAAAAGTATTTGTGGCAAGCTGAACCAAAATATCTTAAGAATATCAAACCAACCGATATTCAATACTAAATTAGTCCAAGTCCATTCACTTGAAAGCAGTACTTCATAGCGGGTCATGAATACCGCCAGAAAAGTGATACCGAATCCCATCGTTAAACTTGAGAAAATCTCCCCGTATGGTGTACGTGAAATTGGTAACGGTCCAAATGTGTAAATTATTCCAATAAAATATAACAAAGCTCCGATCAATAAGAGCATTGGATCTGTTAACCAAACGAGATATAAACTAAGTATCAGCGAAATAGCTAAAAGGATAAATACAATGATGACCATTGTCCGGTAATTTAATTTGTATTTACCAATCACATTCTGCTCTTCCTTATAGTTATTATCTAAGGCTTTGTGATAATCCAATGTATTATTAATCGCTGTTACCGTCATATCAAAACAAGTCGCAGCTAGGAAAAATATAACTGAATTCAACCAATTAAATTCTTTGAAATAGTAACCTGTCCATAAAAAACCAACCATCATTGGAAAAAAACTTGCTATTTTTGTTCGAATTTCGACAAATTCTAAAAACATTTTTAAATTTATTTTATTCATCAGCGATGTAATACTCCTCATTCGTTAAATTAAAACTATCTTGAATACCAGCAGAAAGATGTACTCCACCTTCCTTATCGACATAAGCCACTTCAAACCCATCTTTTGAATTTATAAACTCGATACCTTCTTCAATCTCCATTAAGAATAAGGCTGTCGAATAAGAGTCACCATCAAAAGAGGTTGGTGCAAAGACAGTTACACCTGAAATCTCATTATCTAAAGGATAGCCTGTTCTAGGATCCATAATGTGATGGTATTTTGTGCCGTCCACTTCTAAATATCTTTCGTAGATACCACTTGTAACAATGGCTGCATTTATGACACGTTGAGTCCCAACTATTTCACCACGCACTTCATCAGGGTCTTGAACCCCAACATTCCAACCATCTTCATTGGATGGTGATGTCCCCATAACAACGACATTCCCTCCAAGGTTAATGATGGCTGTTGTAATATTGTTTTCCTCAAAGATCTCAACAATGCCACTACCAATATATCCCTTAGAAATACCACCTAACTCCAGTGACATGCCTTCTTCTTCAAGCATGACCGTCATATTCTCTTCATCAATGCTAATCTTTTCATAATCGATTAGATTAACTGCTTCAGTTATTTCAGAATCTTCTGGAACACGCGCATCATCACTTCCGATTTGCCATAAATCTGTGAGAACTCCAATTGAGATATCAAAGAGCCCATCACTCTCTTGGGCAATTTGAATTGAACGTTTAATGATTTCCATTGTTTCAGGTTGTACTTCAACCGGCTCAATCCCAGCATTCTCATTGATTCTATATACGTCAGATCCTTCAACGTTTGTGGAAAGGAGTGTTTCCATCTCCGCCATATAATCAATCGCTTCTTGCATCACATCTTCGACGCCTTCATGATAGACTTGCATTTGAACAACCGTATGTAACATCGTCTCCGTTATGGTTGTAGGTTCTTTAACAATCGGGAGCCCATTTTCATTTACTTCTGTCGTAGTTGTCGGACTTGCCCCTGATATAACCACTTCTGGCTCATCATCACTTGCACAACCAAATAAGATGATTGCTGTAACAAATAAGGCCACTTTTTTCATTGCATTTTTCATTAAATATGCTCCTAGCTATTCTAATTCGTAATACTTATTATACTATTCTTATAGCTTCTATAAAAGTGAAAAAGTGAGCTAATTGTATAAATTAGCTCACTTATGACATATTTTCTATTTAATTATTTTGGCTTATTCTTCAGATGATTCTTCTTCAGATGATTCTTCTTCAGATGATTCTTCTTCAGTTGATTCTTCAGACTCTACTTGAGATGATTCTTCCGAAGTTTCTTCTGATGTTGACTCTTCGCTTGATTCTTCAGATGACTCTTCAGATTCTTCACTAGACTCTTCAGATTCTTCACTAGACTCTTCTGCATCAGCTGTTAAACTTGCTAATTTAGCATCATTTGTAGCTTGAGTTGCTAAAGCGATGAATGTTGTAGAAAGTTCTTCTTGACCTTCTACCGGCTCAACACCTTCAACATTTCCAGCTTCTACTAAAGCAGCTGCTAATTCATCAGCAACGTCTTGATCTTCAGCTTCAAATATTGCGTCAGTAATTTCGCCACCCTCAACAGTAATTGTTAAGTCTTCAGCTGTATATTCACCGTCTGCTAATTCTAGTTCATCAACATTAACTTCTTCAGTGTTGCCTTGTGCAGCTAACTCTAATAATACTTGCGAAGTGAATTGGAATGAAGTTGATGTTGAAGTTGCACCTGAAACAACATCTACGTCTGCTGATTGTGATTCAACTAATGCATCATTTAATTCTTGAGTTGCATCTGCCGATGATACGCCAGCTACTTCTTCCATTTGAGTATTGTACTCTTCATCTTCTGATTTTAAGTCTCCGTCTTCATTTTCGTAATCAAAGTTTGAATCAGTAATTTCTCCATCTGCAACAGTGATCGTATGAGTTACAGCCCAACCACGTTCGTCTGGGTTACCTACAACTGAGTATTCACCGTCTGTTAATGCACCAGCTTCTGCTGATTCGTCAGTTCCTACTACTGCAGCATCGTCAGCTGATTCTTCTGAATCTGCTGATGATTCTTCGTCAGTTGACCCTTCCGATTCTTCTGATGTTTCTTCTTCAGCTGACTCTTCTGATTCTTCTGATGTTTCTTCTTCAGTTGACTCTTCCGATTCTTCTGATGTTTCTTCTTCAGTTGACTCTTCCGATTCTTCTGATGTTTCTTCTTCAGTTGACTCTTCCGATTCTTCTGATGTTTCTTCTTCAGTTGACTCTTCTGATTCTTCTGACTCTTCAGTTGTTTCTTCCGATTCTACTTCTTCTTCGACAACAGTTGATACTTCAGATTCTACGCTTTCTGGTGCTTCTTCTTCAGCGCCACAGGCAGCTAATATAAACATTGATCCTAATAATAGAGTACCCTTTAATAAATTCTTTTTCATTAATGTCATCTCCTTTTTTTGGTAAGTGTTTACCTTCGTGATACAAAGGCAAAATTACTTAAACTTAGTTTATAATAGAATCATTTATTTGTCTAGTAATGACTCTGGTGTTAGTACTGTCGATTAGATATTAGTAAGATTATTTTCTTGATTTGTGCTTTATACTCAGAATCACTTATTCTATCTAGATAAAATAAGGCTTTTTCAATATATCGTTCAATGAGTACTTCGGTGTCGTGAAAAGCGCCGGTTTCTTTCATCATTAATGACAACTTATCTAATGATGCTTCGTCCCACTCAACCGTTTCATTTACATAACGTCTTACCGAGTCACTCTTCTCCATCGCAAGTAGTAATGGCGCCGTGTAATTTCCATTTGGAACATCTTGCATACTTGGTTTTCCGGAAGTGCCTGCCGGGACTAAAAAATCAATTAAATCATCTTGTAATTGAAAAGCAATACCTAAATAGGTTCCAAGTAATCTTACATTTTGTGCTTTTCGGATGTCATTATTTGCTAGATAGTAGCCACCTGAAGCTGACAGTCCGAATAACATGGCTGTCTTTCCTCTTATTTGACGAATATAATCAATCATTGTCATCTCTTTATTAAAGGTATTAGCTAGTTGACGCAATTCACCACTCATAATATTTTCTAAAATCCACTTATTGCGGTTTTGGAACTGAACTTCATCAATTAAATCAGATACTAAACGGCCACTGTAGCTAAAGAGATAATCACCTGCATAAACCGCGATTTTATTACTTTGTGCTATGTGCATCGCTTCAATACCACGTCTTAAATCGGCGCTATCAATCACATCATCATGAATCAACGTTGCTAAATGCAGTAACTCAATCGCTGCCGCATATGTAATTATTTTTTTGTTCATACTGCCGTTTTCCATATAGAAAAACATCAAAGATAAACCTGCACGTAGATATTTACCTGGCGCATCAATGTATTCTTGTATCTTAGCTTCTATTTCGGGTATGCGAATAGAAATACCTTTACGCATGGTTTGTTTAGTTTCTTTTAAGGCTTTTTCTATCTCAGGATACTCACGCCAAATCTCATGTATCAATGTTTTTTTCTCCCATCTATAAACATTATAAAAATATAAAAAACCAGGATTTAACGAAGATAGGTCTACTTTCTATCCGTTAAAATCCTAGCTTTCGATTTAAAATAATCTATTCTTTTATCCTATATTATCTGTGTAGATATGCTTAGGTTTCCCCCATATCCAACCATCGAATAGTTTACCTAACCATGGCATTACATAGTAGTCTAATCCAAATGCTCGACCTGCCCCCATCATTAAAGCAATTGCAGCTGGGATGAACCACATGTTAACCCATACAAACATTCCTGATAAGCAGAACATTGCTACTAAGACAACAGTTAAACCACTTACTAGGAATGTGAATAATCCAGCAATTAAAGCTAAACCAATTCCTAATTCTACTAATGACATCATTTTTTGCATGAATAATGCAACATCTTGATTTGGCATCATGAATTCCATAATTGATGCGAACCAACCTGGCATTTCATCAAAGACTAACATTGGCTCTTCACCGTAAACATAGTTTAAACTAAAGATTTGTTCTGCCACTTCAACAACTTCTTCTGTTTCAGTTGCTGACGCTGCACTTGTTACTTCTTCTTGTAACCAAGGGAACGGGAAGACAACTTCATCTTCAAACCAAGATTGACCACCAAACATACCAAATGTTTTCTTCAACCCTTCAACTAACCACATAGCTCCATAGAAGAGACGTAATGGCACTGACCATAAAATATTACCATGAGCAGATAAGTGACCACGGAAAATATTACGTTTGTGTTTGATTGTAAAGAATTCGTGACGAACATACAACCATGCATAGTAGAAACTTCCAATACTTAAGAAGTAAATCACGTTAGCTGCATGTTTAATGAACATGGCGATAAAGCCTTGAACACTGTATTTATCATAGAGATAAGCTACACCATAAGTTGATCCAATAGATACCATGTTACCATCATATTTACCTTCGAATTCTTCTTTTTCAGTACCACTAATTTCTGAAATGATTGATGTTGCTGCAACATCACCTGTTAACTCTGCCGCTTGAACGATTTGAGGTGTAGGCATGTTGTTGTTTGTTGGATCTTCATAATAAACTAAATCTCCAGCTACGAATACATTGTCGTATCCTTTTGCTTGCATGTATTGGTCTGCTACTAAACGACCAGCACGTGCTTGTTCAACACCCCATTCACTAGCATCAGTATTCGCTTTAATACCTGCAGTCCAAATTGAAGTATATGTAGCAATTTTCTTACCTGAAGCAAGTTCAATATGATCTTCCGCGATTTTAGCAATTCCATCACCTAAAGTAATATCAATGCCTTTTTTACGCATATATTTCATAGCGCGCTCTTGTTCTTTTTCTGTAACAGTATTTAAAATCTTTGGAGCAGCTTCTACTAAATGGAATGAGATTTCATCTGGATTTAATTTGTGTTCTTCAGCTAAGATTGGTAACCATTCAACTAATTCACCAATCATCTCAACACCAGTAAAACCTCCACCACATACTAAGAATGATAGCAATGCACGACGTTTAACTGGGTCGTGTTCACGCGCAGCTTTATAAACCATATCAATAATATGTTCACGAACGCGTTCTGCATCTTCCATTGACCATAATGTGAATCCATTCTCTTTCACTCCGTCGATACCAAAATCATTTGGCTCAGCACCAACAGCTAATACTAAATAATCAAATTTATAATTGCTTTGTTCTCCAATAACAACATTGTTATCGTGATCAATTTCAGATACATTATCTGTTACTAATTTTACGTTGTTCAAACGATGGAAAATACGACGTAAATCATATTTAATTGCATCTGGTTCTAAACGTCCACCCGCAATTTCATGTAATTCAGTCATATATGTTAAATATGAATGACGGTCAACTAATGTAATATTGACAGTTTTGTCTTTTTTATATTTCTTACCTAATTTTCTTGCCGCTGCAACACCGGCAAAGCCAGCACCTACAATTACTATTTCTTTTGCCAATTATATTCACTTCCTATCAAATAATTTCGTTCATAGTATACCGCTAGTATTACGTTTTTACAATGTGTTTTTTACTTTAATATTTTTTTCACAAGTAATTTCGTTGTTTATCCCATAGGAACAAAACTACTAGCTCGCCATTTCACATATTATTTTTTTTATTGTATTTATAATATCAAGTGATCGATGCTATCTAAATACGAATTTTATACTAATTCAATGATTAAAAATGGTGTTTATTTTTTCACAAACACTTTTTTTGAATCACATGAATCTCGGCTTGTAGCTGAATTCACATATACAAACAATAAAATGCCGCTGTACATCAATGAGTGATATACAGTGGCGTTTGTAAGTGATTATTTATTATTTTTAACTGATTTTGGTAATATTAGTGTGGCTTCAGGATAAGTAAAACGGGAATCTTTGCGATATAGACCTCTGAAATTTTCAACGATTGCTTTTTGTGCGACATCTTTACCTTGAGTGATTCTTGAAATTATTGTTTGTGTCATTTCATAGCCTCCTGATTATGTATGTTCTTTTACCTTATCTAATTTAACATACTCATCAAATGACTTTCTTTAAAGTTCCCTAAGAAATCGCTAGTCTTTTCATGAGTTTATCTTTAACTAAATGTGAAGTTCTCACGAATAATAAGTAATTGCTCATTCATTCTCAAAAAAAGACAACCGATTTAATAATCAGCTGTCTATTATATGTTATAAATTATTCTGCAGACTCTTCAGTAGTCTCTTCAGTCGTTTCTTCTGCTGATTCTTCTGTTGTTTCCTCAGCTGTTTCTTCTGAAGTTTCTTCCGTAGATTCTTCAGTTGTCTCCTCAGTTGATTCTTCTTCTGTTGCTGCTTCATTGTTTGCATTTGCAAGATCAATTAAGTCTTGAACAGCGTTTTGTAAGTCTTCGTCATGAATTTCATATCCAGTATCTTGGAGTAATTGACCTATCACTCCATAAGCGAATTGGCTATCAGCAAAGCGTGAAGTAACGTATTGTTCTTCAACATCTTCACGAACATCTTCTAATGGTTGTTTTTCACCATTATTGATTGTGCGAATAACGTGGAAACCGTATTGTGATTCTACAGGCGTTTCTGTCATTTTACCGTTCTCTGAGTTTATTACTGCTTCTTCAAATTCTGGAACCATTTGTCCGGCCGGGAATGGTTGTAATAATCCACCGTTTTGTGCAGTTGAATCTAATGACACTTCTTGTGCTACTGCATCAAATTCTTCGCCATTATTAATGCGTTCAATCACATCTAAGGCTTCTTCTTCTGTTTCAACTAAGATATGTTGAGCTTCCATTAAAGGTGAATATTCATTTTCATAGTAGTTTGTAATAGCTTCATCTGACATGTCTATTTGGCTTTCTACAACTTCTTGGAACATATTTCTTACAAAGATTTGGTAAGTATATGTTTCGATATCACTTAAGCCTTGGTATGCTAATAATTGTTGGAAAACTTCTTCCCCACCCGCTTCGTCGATCTGAGCTTGGACTTCTTCTTCCGCTGCAGTTCTTAGTGCTTCAGCATCCGATACATTTTGTTCTAAGACAGTTTCTAGAATGATTGTTCTCAATGTTGTATCACCAGCGATAGCTTTCATTGATTCATATAATTCCTCTTTAGTAATATCCTCGCCACCTACAGTTGCAATGACCTCACCTGCTGATTCTTCTTGTGCCATTACTGAGGCAATACTACCTAGTCCTGAAAGTAATAATGTTGATGTTAAAGCAACTAATGATACTTTTTTTAGCGTTTTTTTCATAAAGTTTTTGGCTCCTAACTATTTTTAAATATGTTACAAATATATCATACTTTATCTATTTGAACTCCATGTTAATATATTAATCTAGGAAAATTCAAACAAATTGATTTAAGTTCATTTAAATTAATTAATTATTAAGATTAATTTCTTCTACTTGTTCTTCAATATCTTCGTTTAAATCCTCGATATGACGTTGAATCCGATTAATTCTTGGCGTGGTTTCTTCTTCGAAATGTTGTAACGATGTTTGAATACCATCTGTCGCAGTTTTAACACTATCCATGCCTTCTTGAGTTAATTTCTGCACTGACATTCTTAAATTGTCTACTTTATAACGAACATCATTCACATCATCCGTTGTCGTATCAATAAAGTGCTTCAAATCTTCACGCGTTTCTTTACCGCTCTTGGGCGCATTCATTAACCCTGCTAGTCCTCCAAAGAAAGCTCCCCAAAATAATCCTGATTTAAATCCAACCATATAAATACACCTCTTTAATTTTCTTTGATTTGTGACGCAATTAATGCTGCTCTTTCATTGAACTCTTCTTGTGTATAGCTGTCTTGATTATTACTAAACTCGATAGCGAATTTATCATCTTCAGTGTAACGTGGTAATAGGTGCCAATGAGTATGGAAAACGGATTGATATGCTAACTCACCATTATTATTTACGATATTCATTCCTTTAACATCAGGAAATGCTTCTTTTATTGCATTTGCAATTTTAGGTAAGCGTTTCGCGACTGCTACCGCAACGTCTTCATCATATTCAAAGATGTTCTCAACGTGTTTTTTTGGTACTACTAAAGTATGCCCTGGAGTTACTTGCGACATATCTAAGAATGCAAATACTTCATTGTCTTCATATACCTTCGCTGAAGGTATATCACCATCTATAATCTTACAGAAAATACAATCTTTCATCTTTATCTTCCTCTCATGTAATTCTTATCTTGTTTATCATACTAGATTTTATCGGAATTACAAAAAAATAACTAGGTAATTGGAGATCAATTTCACAAATAATTCATAAAACCGAATATAATTAGTAAATTCTTCAATCTTTATTCCCCGAAATCTTTACACACATATAGTTTTGATGTGCTATACTTTTATTACACAAGAAGTAAATGGAAAGTAGGTGGCAATTTTGCGCGTCAGTTTTAATTTGAATATGCGTAAGTTTATAACTTTTGTTCTATCAATCATGTTTTTAAGCATTAGTAATGGACAGGTTATTCAAGCCCAAGAAAATAATATAAATGATTCCCAACAAGATGAATTGCCTGACTCTTCTGAGGATCAAGAAATAAATGACAATGTAGATGATGAAAGTATGAGCCAACAGATAAGCATTTCTTTTGAGGAATTTGTTCCTTATGCAAATTTTATAAATTATCAATATCAAGGTGATCAAGTTTACTTTGATGCCCAAGATATTATTATGGAATATTCGCCTGATAGTAACGGAATTTTTCAAGTGACGTCATTTTCTGGCCAAGAAGCTATCGCTTATGTGTATCAAATCCGTGATACAGGCTTTTATGAACTCGCTTCTTTCAATGATTATTATGTTGTAGACGATTTACGTTACTCACCAGAAGCAAGTGATAATGATGAATCGCTCATTTTACCGAGTGATTTAACTATTGGATCAAGCTTTTCAAGTGGATACAACAAAGAAAAAAGACGCAAGGTATCCGAATTAATAAGTTCATATGATGTAGGTGGCCAAACCTTTAATGATGTTCTTCGTATTGAAGAACAGGCGCAAGAAGATAGTGGTTCTGTTACTTATAATTACTACTTTGCCCCAACTGTCGGTATTATTGTAATTGAACGAACTGCTTCAGATGGTACAACGCAACGTGTCTTACAATTAATTTCTGCACAAGGTTCAAGTCAATAAGCAAAATACCTTCTAACGATGAGTACTTTTTCAAGTAGCTTCGTTAGAAGGTATTTTTTATTTATGATTTGATAACCAATTTTTTTGGTCTGTATTTGCGACGTGTTCTTTATGATACATCTGAAGAACTGAGATACGCTCGAGTAAAAAATTCCCAAGGAAGCCGACAACAAAGCCAGCTAAAATCCCAGAAATTGATAAAACCGGAAGATAATTCATCACGGAGAACGATCTTGCAAATAAGGCTGCTACACTTAGTTGTCCAATGTTGTGCATTACCCCTCCGAGAACAGAAATCCCAATAATACTCACCTTATTAGGTCCTAGTTTTTTCGACCATAACATTGCAAAGTAACTTAACAATCCCCCCGATAAACTATAAAAAAACGTTGACATATTACCACCAATTAAAGCAGTGAGTACAGTTCGAATTAACACGACTTGAATACTTTTTGAAAAAGGCAGTGTGAATATAGCAATCACAGATATTAAATTCGCTAAACCTAATTTAGCTCCAGGAGCAAAGGAAAGAGGTGAAGGGATCGCTCCTTCAAGAATACTTATAACTACTGCCTGTGCAGCTAGCATGGCAATGTACACCATAATTTGATAACGACTTCGTCTCATCTCATTCCTCCATTAAACAACTTATCTATATACTTCCAATTATCTCTCATAACTATTCTCACAGTATACACGTATTTATTTATATTGTTAACCGTTCATGCAAAAATAAAACAAAAGATACTTAACAATTGAATAAAATGAATTGTTAAGTATCTTATTAATTTAAACGCCGCCAGAGGGAATCGAACCCCCATCCTAAGAACCGGAATCTTATGTGATATCCATTACACTATGGCGGCTTAACTTCTCTATTATAGCCATCTTTAGGTTATATTTCAAGATACAAAAAAAGAAGCAGCGCCGTCGCACTACTTCTTTCAAAGATATTCCTTATTAAGACTATAAAGCTTTTATGACGGCATCAGTAAAGCCTATAGTAGTCATCTCTCCACCTAAATCTTTAGTAAAGTTATTTGAATCACTTAAGACGGTGTCTAATGCGTTTCTTAGGCGATTTGACGCATCTTTTTGCTCAATATGATCTAGCATCTGGCAAACCCCCAAGAGTATCGCTGTGGGGTTTGCTAGGCCTTTGCCTGCAATATCAGGGGCTGAACCATGTACTGCTTCAGAAATTGAAATATCTTCGCCAATATTTGCTCCAGGTACTAAGCCTAAACCACCTACTAAACCTGCCATTAAATCAGACAGAATATCACCATAGAGGTTCTCAGTAACTATAACATCAAACTGCTTAGGATTAATGACTAATTGCATCGCCATATTATCGACTAAAATTTCTTTGAATTCTATGGATGGGTACTCTTCAGCTACGCCTCGGGCAACATCTAGGAACAATCCATCTGTCAGCTTCATAATATTTGCTTTTGTCACAACTGTCACACTTTGACGATCATTCGCTTTTGCATATTCAAAGGCTTCGCGTACAATTCGTTCTGATGCGGATCGTGTGATGATCTTAATGCTATGAGCTTCATCATCTGAAATTTGCTTTTCGACACCTGCGTATAAATCCTCTGTGTTCTCTCTAAAGAGAATTAAGTCTAAATCTTTGGTTAAAGATGGGATGGTTCCTAAACTTTTTACAGGACGAATATTCGCGTACAAATCGTATTTCTTACGTAAGGCTACGTTAACACTACGGAAACCTTTTCCGATCGGTGTCATAATGGGTCCTTTTAACACGATCTTATTCTTTTCAATACTTTCATAAACATCATCTGGAATTAATGTACCTTGTTTATTAAAGACAGCTTCACCGCTGCAACAACTTCCCATTCAATTCCAATATCTAGCGCATCTACAATATTCCGTGTACTTTCAGTAATTTCGGGACCAATCCCGTCGCCTGGTATTAATGTAATTTTCACATCAATTGCTCCCTTCATTTTCTAAAATTGATTCTACAAAGATATTGGCATTATCCCTGTAACTGCACCAACTATAACAAAAACAATAAATATTCCTAGTGATACGAGAAGGCCTTTTTTCTGCCAGTCGCCCCACTCCACATTTGTCATACCTAATAATACATAAGCAAAAGGTACTAATGGACTGAATAAGTGGAAAGCTTGTCCCATTAAAGATGCAAAAGTTAACTCTAGGCAGTAAAGCCGTAAGCCGTTCCTGCTTCAGCAAGAATAGGCATCATTCCGTAGTAGAATGCATCATTATGTAAGAAGTATGTACCTGGAGCGGATATAATAGCAACAATGATACCAAAGAAGCCACTTAAGCTTTCTGGAATGATTGAATTCAAACTTGATGCAATCCCATCATCCATTCCAGTTGCTTGTAAAACTCCCATAAATACTCCAGCACCAAATACTGTCATAACAACTTGGTTAGCTTCACTTGCATTATTATCAATACGCTCTTTTTGCAGTGTCAACGACCCGTAGTTTACAAGTAACGCAATAACTGTACCAACCATAAAAATGATTGCTGATGGAATGACATTGGCGATTAATAACCCTATGGCAACAAATACAGTAATCGCATTGATCCAAACATTCTTAGGTCGACGGATATCAAGCGTCTCTTGATCTTCGATAACCATTAATTTCTCAAGTTCATTATTCGATAGATTCACGACACCTAAACGTTTCCGTTCACCGCGACCAATCACATAAGCTACGATAAACATGTGAATAATTCCAGCAATCATCATTGGTGTTAAACCACGCATAACATCTGCTTCACTTACATTCATTACTGCAATCGCACGCGCTGTTGGTCCACCCCATGGTAGCAAATTAATAATTGAATGTGATGTCATTGTTAATACGGCTAAATCTAACCTCTTCATATTTAGACGTTTGTATATTGGCACAAAAGCCGTACATACAATAATCATTGTCGTGGTTCCATCACCGTTTAATGATACTGCGGCAGTCAATGCGACTGTTGCAATCATCACTTTCAGTGGATTTCCTTTTGCAAAACGAATCATAGCGTTTGAAAGCGGGTCGAATAGACCAGCATCAATCATAATTGTGAACATATATATTGCAAAGAATAGCATGATACCTGTCTGCGCTGTACCTAGTAGACCATCCATTGCAGCCTGTCCAATATCAATATTCCATAAGCCAAATAATTGACCCATAATCGCCCATACTATTGGTAGGAAAACTAAGCCAACGAAAGGAGATATCTTTTTCATCATAATTAGAATCATAAAAACAATTATTAATAAATAACCCATTAAAGCAACCATTTATACACCTCATTATTTTATGTTAATTTTAGATGAACAAAAAGTTATTTAATCATCTTTTTTTAAATATTCATTAAGTATATATAACCCAATTAATTTTGATAAGTTAACTTTTGAAATTTAGTCATAAATTTGTGGTTGGTAAGCGTTATTTTCGCCGTTTATATATATCAATATTGTTTTATCGACGTGAATATATTTTTATGTTCATTTATCTCGAATACAAAAAAGCGATTCGTAATAGAACGCTCAAACGTTCTAGTTACAAATCGCTCTCCTTAGACTTAATCTAATAGTGCTTCAAATTCAGCTAATCTTTGTTCAAATACATCTAAAGTTTGTTCGATATAATCACGTTTTGTCATATCTAAACCAGCAGTCTTCATCGTATCGATGGCATACTGACTTTTACCTGATTTCAAGAAACCTAAATAGCTATTTAATGCTTCTTTATCACCATCAGCAATACGATCTGCAAAGGCAGTTGCTGCAGCAAATCCAGTCGCATATTGGAATACGTAGTAATTCATATAGAAGTGAGGGATACGACTCCACTCATTCTTAATTTCAGAATCAGAATTCACAGATGGACCATAATATTTCGCATTTAATTTTTGATAGTTTTCTGACAGAAACTCAGCTGTTAATGGTTGACCGTTACCATCTTGATCGTGGATAAAGTGTTCAAATTCTGCGAATTGAGTTTGACGGAAGACTGTTCCTTTTAATCCATCTAAGAAATGATTTAGAACATAGCGTTGAATATCTTTATCATCATAAGTTCTCAATAAATAATTCGTTAGTAAGTTTTCATTTGTTGTAGATGCGATTTCTGCTAGGAAAATTGAGTAGCTACCGTATTCGTACGGTTGATTCGCATGGGTTAAGTAACTGTGGGCACTGTGTCCTAATTCATGGACGAGTGTATATAATGAATTTAGGCTATCTTGCCAGTTCATTAGAATATATGGTTTGCTGTCATATGTTCCTGATGAATATGCTCCACTACGTTTCCCTTTATTCTCATAAACATCAATCCATTGCTCGTCAAACGCATTGCGAATGATTTCTAAGTATTCTTCACCTAATGGTTGAAGCGCATTTAAAGTAATTTCTTTTGCCTCTTCATAAGTAAAGGCAATTGGAGGTTCACCCAGTAATGGTGTATACATGTCATACATTTCTAAATCATCGATATTTAACAATGATTTACGTAAGTCTACATAACGATGTAATAAGTTTAATCGAGATTCAACAGTTTCTAATAATGTATCGTAGACAGATTCAGGAATATTATTAGTGAATAAAGCTGCTGCTCTCGCTGATTCAAACCCTCTAACTTTAGCATTGTAATTATGTGTCTTAATTTCAGTTGTTAAAGTTTGAGCTAAAGTATTCTCAAATTGTTGATACACAGAGTAGAACCCTTCAAAAGTATCTTTTCTGACGCGTCTATCTGTACTTTCTAATAATTTTCCGTATAGACCATGAGTCAATTGAACGTCATTACCTTCGCTATCTTTCACAGTTGGGAATTGGAAGTCAGCGTTATTTAGGTAGCCGAAGATACGTGTTGCTCCACCAAAAACTTCACTCGCACTGGCTAGTAATAATTCTTGTTCTGGTGGTAAAACGTGTTCGCGATTACGTGCAATATCGTCAATAAACTGATCTAATTCTTTCAGTCTATCATTGTTTGCTGTCATTTCTTCTAGTTTCTCAGCAGGAATAGCAAGTAATTCTGGTCTAAAGAATGACGTCACTTGACTATATTTAGAATATAGTTGCTCGGTTTGAGCATTCATCTTTTGGTATGTCGGATTTGTTTGATCTTGATCATTTTTCAGATGAGCATACACACCTAAGTTAGAAACTTCGCGTCCTAACTCTAATAATGTATCGATAGCTTCACTAAGCACTTCTGGGCTTTCCCCTAATCTGCCTTTGTAAGCTGTAATCTTATCAAGATTATTTTTAGCTTTAGCGTACCCACTTTCAAACTCTTCGTCGGATGCAAATAATGGTGTTAAATTCCATTGATATGTTGCATTCATTTGTTCTCTTGTTTTTACATTTGAATCTGTCATCAATATCCTCCTCATTTAAAATCATATAACTAGTGTATCACATGCACTATTTCTAAACCAATTTGAAGAATCATTATTTTGAAATCCATTCCACATTACTCACTTTTTCTAATATCCCTTTTTGAAACAGTAATATAAGTATTGCAAGACATAAAACTGGATAGATATCACTATAAATGAGCGGTGTTCGAGCTACTTTAATTTCAGAACAAGCTCGAAATTTCTCTATAAAGGCGTCAGTGGTAAATTTATAGTTAAGCTGTCTGATGATTGCCAATGACCAAGAAAAGACAAGCCAACTGGGCGATTGAGTTAATAGCACTTCCCACTGTTCTGTAAAGACCCATTCTGGCATATCAGTTAATACAGTACCTTGTTGATATAATAAGTAAATGGTATTTCTATACGCTTCATTATTCATAATGCCATTTAATTGACGATTATAATTTAAACTCGCTTTAGTTCGCTTTCGCACTGAAATTAACTCGCAATTTTCATCTTGTAAGCTATCTAGTTGATGGAACTCACGAATGGTCATTCTATTTTGTTTCAGTCTATAATTATTTTTCTGATAGATGATTGGTAGATGACGTTGAATAACAATTTCTTTCTTCTTTAAGTTAAGAAATTTCAAGTGAAAGCCCCAGTCATCATTATAATTTAACATTGTCTGCTTCCATCTTTGATTCAAGGCGGTGCTACGCGTTGTGTAATCATCCATCAGCCAGTGCACTTGATTCACTAGCTGTTTATAATTTTGATTTCTTACTATAACATCGGCAGCTGGAATGACGGATCTTTGAAATTCATAAATAACAGATTTGCTACTCTCTCTTTTTACTGTGACATAGACATCTGCAAATTGATTAATTTCTGGAAAATACAATTCAGTTTGAAGAACTAGTTTCTGTATACCTTGCAATTCTTCAATAATTATTTCTTTTCCACGTTTGTGTTCATCTGATTCAAGAGGACTCCTTCGACTCTCTACTAATTGGCACTTTGAATAATGACTAAAAAACCCTTTACCTTTATGACTATCTTTATAAAATACCTTTTGGGCACAAGTCGGGCAATAAAATTCCATTAAATTTGGATACTTAAATTTAACTTCACTAGCATAAATTAATTCGCCTTCTTTTGACATAGCAACTAACATGTAATCAATCCCCCTTATTTATAAATACGCCGATTGTAAAATTAAGCTAGACAACTAAAACAGCCATTTGTGGTACACTCAACTTGTAATTCCGACCAAAGAATACAAAGGAGTGACCACAA
Source organism: Ruoffia sp. FAM 24228 (assembly GCF_045528575.1). Lineage (NCBI taxonomy): Bacteria > Bacillati > Bacillota > Bacilli > Lactobacillales > Aerococcaceae > Ruoffia > Ruoffia sp. FAM 24228. The sequence goes on along the minus strand of NZ_JBGQQZ010000033.1, from coordinate 30 downwards.
ATGACCTACACCCATCTTACCACGGATGAA
>NZ_JBGQQZ010000032.1:0-27032 GCF_045528575.1 Ruoffia sp. FAM 24228 | reverse complement strand
GGTGAATTAACCATATCAGAAAGGGGGTCTTTTTTCATCACCTAATGGGTGATGAAGCAGATTACTTTAAAGACTATTAAATCAATGTTAGGAAAGACTATTAGTAAAACTATGAATTATTCAGGTTTATATAACAAAGTAACTTTTTTTGTTTGAAGTAAAATGAATACTTATCATTATACGAGGTATATCATTTTACAATATGATGTCAGATGATATACTAGTAATATAAATTAGAAAAATTTTAGGAGGAAATTATATGGATTTTTCATCATTCTTTGCGACACTTGGCGCAATGTTACCAGGAATTATCGGAACACTATTACTATTAGTTTTAGCTCTAATTCTTGCTTGGGGACTTAAACGTCTAACAATTAAAGGACTAGAGAAGGTTGGTTTTAGTCGCCGTACACAATCATGGGGCATGGCTAAGACAGAAGAGGAAGGTCAGCAGTATACTGAAACGGTTGGATCAATCGTTTACTTTGCGACATTGTTATTCTTCTTACCTGGAATTTTAAACGGTTTAAATGTGGGTGGCGTTATGGACCCAATCGTGAACATGTTTAATAAATTCTTTAGCTATATTCCGAACATTTTAACAGCGATTGTTATTCTAGTCGCTGGTGCTTACTTCTGTAAGTTCGTTAAAAAGCTTGTTCGCAACCTATTATTAAGTTTAAACATTGATAAATGGTATGCAAAACTAACGGGTAGTACAACAGGTGCTGATGTCAATGAAGGTCAGATTGCAGAAGTACTTGCGACAGTTGTTTATGTGTTAATCTTTATCCCAATTTTAACTGTAGCACTTGAAACATTAGGTATTCAATCAATTTCAGAACCGATTGTAGCAGTATTAAATCAAATCTTAAGTGCTATTCCTAATATCATTACAGCTGCTGTATTACTAATTATTGGTGGTGTTGTAGCGAAATTATTAGGTGACTTAATTGAAAACTTACTAGCAACAACAGGTGTTGATAAATACTCACGTTACTTAAACTTCCGTTCAGAAGTTTCTGACGTTAAAATTTCAAACATTACAGCAGCAGTTGTTAAAGGTGTGTTGATGTTATTCTTCTTAGTTGAAGCAATTTCTGTATTAAACTTAGAAGTTCTTAATACCATTGGTGCAGCAATCATTGCTTACATCCCATTAGTATTAAGCGCGATTATCATCTTAGCAGTTGCATTAATCGGTGGAAACATCTTAGCTAACTTTATTTCAAAAGCAACTGGTAACAAGTTATTTGGTGAAGTCATCCGTTACGCGATTATCATTTTAGGAGCATTCATGATCTTAGAACAATTACATATCGCTCAAACAATTGTTAATGCTGGATTCATTATTATCCTTGGTGCAGCTGGTCTAGCAGTAGCGTTAGCCTTTGGTTTAGGTGGACGCGACTTTGCGGCTCGCCAATTAAACAAAGCGGATAAAGCCATTGACGAAGAGATTGACAAAGCTGAAGATAATAACAACCATACAATTTAAACTATTGATAGAAGTCGGCTAAACTTTAGTCGGCTTCTTTTTTGTGCAAAATAGTGTAGTAGGATGTTCAACTGGAGAAATATAAAAAAATTCTTCCAGCTGAAGTGTTTAACTGGAAGAATCTAAACAAATTCCTAAATTTAAACTTACCAACACTATCTTTTGCACAAAACTGTCCTAAAAGAGTATAATAAACTAAAACAACAATGGAGGGATTAGAATGCCTTTTGTACGAATTCAATCTAAAGAAGGACGCACACCAGAACAGAAAGAAACTTTAGCAAAAGCAATCATTGAATCGATGATTGAGCAAGGCTATGCGAATAAGGAAGCGATTAGCGTCATCTTTGAAGATATGGCTAAAGAAGACTTTTACAGTGGAAAAGACTACTAAAGACACAAATGCCCCTTGAGAACCTCAGGTCTCAAGGGGTATTTTTATGCATTCAATATGATGCTCATCGATTGATCAACAGATGATTCATAGGTTGCACCAAATTTGTGTAGATGAACCATTAATAAGTAAAGGCGGTAGAACTCGATGCGTAATTCTGAACCTTCAGAAAGTGGGTAAGCTTCATCATAAGCAGCGTAGAAGTCAGAATTAAAGCCACCAAATACTTTAGTCGCACCCAAATCAAATTCGCGGTCACCGTACATAGAAGCGGGGTCAAATAAAGCAGGACTACCGTCAGACAAGAACATATAGTTACCTGCCCATAAGTCACCATGCAATAATGACGGGTCACTTTTGTGTCGAGTTAACTCATCCACCATAATTTGTCTTACTTGTTGATAAGTATCGCTTTGACGTTGATTCCATTTATTGTTATCCACAAGCAGCCTGTGAAGTTTGTCCATCCGTCTTTCGACGAAAAGCTCAAGCCAAGAATCAGTCCATGAATTATCGAACTGAATGTCAGCTCCTTCATAAGGAGCGTCAAAGCCGTATAAGCCGTCATCAGAGTGATACTGATGCAATTGGGCAACCATTCTTCCTAATTCACGTTGATTCCCATTTTGACCTTCCTCGAGGTAGCTAAGTAATAAATAAGCATCACCTTGGTTTTCACCTGAATCAATCACTTGCGGTACAGTGATTCCAGCTTTAGCCATTTCTTCTAACCCTGCGATCTCACCTGTATAAAAGTCTGCACTGCGACCCGCTTGGACGAGTAAGAAGTAAGGTTTAGAATTTGTTTCCACTCGAAAGGCTTGGTTTACATCGCCTCCTGATACAGGGATGATTTCTTGAATTGAATCGATAGGTAATACATCTTTCCAGTTATGACTCATTGAATAAGCGCCTCCTTCTTGATTATTCAATATATTCATCTTTAGTGATAACCTCATCTGGCGTTTCAAAGCCTTCTTTTTGGTCTTGTTCAAAGTTTTCTTCAATGATTTGTGGTGGGCTAATATGTTTCGTCCAGAAGCCTCCGTGAATGTATTTTGCATCATATGAGATGAAAAATGCGTTCGGGTTTAGTTCATTAATTGTGTTACGCAAAGCTTTCTCAGTAGAACGTGGCGTGAGAATCGTTAAGACTAACCGGTTTCCATTCCGTCCGTAACCAGGTTGAATTGTCACCCCATAGCCACGTTCCCTTAAAGAATCCGCCAGCACATGGTTGTCGTCTTCTGTGAATACTTGCATCACTGAATAACCTAAAGCAATCCGGTTCTCCACTAACATACCTAAGTAAATCCCAACGCCAAAACCTAAAGCGTAAAAGATGAGGTACATGATGTTTTCTTCAATGTATGACATCACCATTGACAAGCCGAGAGTGTAGATCGTTATTTCGATAATAGCTAAGATCGGAGCAAGGTTTCGGTAACCTCGCATCGTCAGTAATGTTCGAATCGTATTTAACATAATATATACTAAGTTGATGGCAAAAATTTGTCCTAATACAAGCCAGTTCATAAATCAAAGGCCTCCTTTTAATAATCTCTAAAGTAAATGTTACAGTAAATTAAATTTTATGTAAATTAACTCGCTGTTTGTAGCTATATTTATAGGTTATGATAAAATAAGTTATCATTTGAAAAGAGGTAATACTATGAAGAAAAGGTTAAAGCAATTAGCAGTTCTTATTGTATTGTTTTGGTCTTGGCATGCTGTATGGCTCTACTTCCATTTAGATATTGGAGACACCCCTGTAGCCAGCGATGTGATTATTGTCCCTGAAGGTGGAGATGGGCGCGAAGATCAAGCTGGCCGACTATTACTCGATGGTTATTCACTATCCGACCGAATTATTGTCTCACCTCTTTATGGAGAGAACTTAAATCTTTTACCTCACTATCAAAATGCAGGTGTGAGAGAAGATCAGATTATCGCTGAAAATGAAGCAACAAGTACTTACACAAATGCAGTAAATACATTAAATTTAATGGAAGAAAATGGTTGGAACTCTGCTTTGGTCGTCACATCTGATTACCATACGAGACGGACACGCATGATTTATGAGCGAGTAAACCGTCATTATGACTTTGATCTAACTTATATTTCAGCTTACGTCTATACGAACGAGGGTGAAGTCATTACTTATCTTGATACACCTGGTCTTCGCAGTGCAGGGCGTCGTGAAATTTACAAATATTATGGTTACCTATTTGGCTTATATCACTTCTTGGATTTAGATTAATAGTCATTTCTTTAGACTTTGGAATCTAGAAGCGGTATTATGTATTTTCTAGAAAATTGAATAGGGGGATTACATGTCAGAAAATTACAATATTGATAAGGTGAAGTTTGTTGCTGCTATTGGAGTAGTACTCATTCATGTATTTGCATTTATCGATTCAGCATATAATAAACCTTTGATTGAACTACAATGGCCTCGCGCTATATTTAATTACGCTGTACCTTTGTTCTTCGCAATTACAGGTTATATATTGTCAAGCCGAACAAATGCATACATGTTAAAGTACGCAGGCAGTGTTTTGCGTTTATTTATTTCTATTTCATTATTTTATTACGTGGTGTCTTTGCTCATGGCAGGCCTCGAAGCTTGGCTGTATGAAGAGCCTGTCATAGATGCTGTGATGATCATCTTCCGTTCTAAAACGTGGCGACAATTTGCGCAAGGAACGATTGGATCTTACCATTTGTGGTACTTATGGGCGAGCTTTCTAGGTATCTCGTGCCTGTATGGCTTAAATAAGATAATCAACTCACCAAGAATCTTAATCTTAAGTGTATTTGTCTTATATCTTGTGTCACTTTACTGTCTTCAAAATGGTCTGTTAACTGATATATTACGTTACGGAGGCTTCCCAAAAGCCTTAATGTATACAAGTATCGGCTATTATGTAGGGGTGCAAGGGGATTACTGGAAATATAACTGGCGTGTCTTAATTGGTTGGATATTTGTCTATGTTGTTACTTTTGGCTTTTTCTACCAAGGAGAATATATTGAATTATTATTTATTCCTGTGATTTACTTAGTGATTACTTTCTTTAATCGATACAAAGGTGAAGAAACAGTGATTGCGAAATTAGGGGATTACTCGGACCAAATTTATCTCTTACATGCTTTGGGTATTAATGTATACGGCCTATTGCTATTCGTCTTTCCCAAGCTTCAGATTCACTCACTTCCGATTCGCGTTGTGTTGATTACATTGTTCGCTACTGTATTTTCGCTTCTGGTATATATACCACTCAACCGATTTTATTTGGAACCGATGCAACAGTGGTTAAAGAAACTGCGCTTCAAATTTAATGATAATAGCAAACCAAACAATAAAATAGATTTAACTCAGAGCACATCGAATTCATAAATCCGATGTGTTTTTGGGTTATCTGATGATTTTTGCTGTTAATTCCATATTTTCGATTGAATTCGCTAAAAGTAAGTAAAAAATCATCTGACCTCTCCGTAATCACATTTTATTTACAAAAAAAGTAGCATTTTCAATGAAATATCATTACATTAACAGTTGTACATAATATTAAAAATGGTATAATTGGTACGGTTTTATCTATCTTTGTAAATATTTCGAAAGGGGAATCATTTTTTATGAACGGAAAATTCTTTAACCTAATGCAAACATTAGGTAGATCTTTCATGTTACCGATCGCTTTATTACCGGTAGCTGGTCTGTTTCTTGGTATTGGTGCAACCATTACTGGGGACGCATTTATTGCACAGTGGGGCTTAGAAAGTATTCTAGGCGAAGGTACAATCCTTAACGGGATCTTAAGTATCTTGACTGATGTTGGAGACATTATTTTTGGAAATCTGGCATTGTTATTCGCAATTGCGGTGTCGAGTAGTTTAGCTACTGCCCGTAAAGAGGTTGCGGCACTTTCAGCCGTTATTGGTTACTTAGTCATGTATCAATCAATTACTAGTACGTTGGCAAACTTTGGTGACATTGAGTCGTTAAAAGAGATCAACGGTTTAGTTGGTTCAGTCTTAGGTTTTGAAGAAACATTGAATACAGGAGTATTCGGTGGGATTATTATCGGTTTAGTTGTTGCTTACTTACACAACAAATTCTACCGTGTTAAATTCCCAGATGCTTTATCATTCTTCGCGGGAACTCACTTTGTTCCAATTATCTCAACCGTTGCTGCTTTAATCGTTGGTGCAATCTTAGCCTTCGTTTGGCCATTCATCGGTGGAGGAATTGCTTGGTTAGGTGAGACAATCGCAGGATCTGGTCCAATTGGTGGGTTCTTCTACGGTTACGTATACCGTGCATTAATTCCATTCGGTTTACACCACGTGTTCTACTTACCATTCTGGCAAACAGCTATGGGTGGTTCTATTGAGGTTGCTGGTGAAGTAGTTAACGGAGCGCAAAACATTGTCTTCGCTCAATTACAAAATGGTGATGTTATTAGTCCAGGAGCGGCTAAATACTTCTCATTCGCATTCCCAATGATGTTAGTTGGTTTCCCAGCTGCAGCATTAGCAATGTACCATACAGCTAAACCTGAACGTAAAGATGATGTTAAGGGACTCTTATTCTCAAGTTCATTAACTTCGTTCGTAACAGGTATTACAGAGCCGATTGAATTCGCAATTCTATTCGCCTCACCTGTATTATACTTCGGAGTGAATGCGGTATTAGCAGGTCTATCGGTTGTTATTGTTGAATTATTAAATATCGGGGTTGGGTTTACCTTCTCTGCTGGTTTCCTAGACTTCTTCTTATACGGTATGTTACCGGGTAATGAGAGAACTAACTGGATTATCTTAGCGATTTATTCAATTATTTGGGGTCTAGTTTACTACTTCCTATTCCGCTGGGCGATTACGAAATTCGACTTAAAAACACCCGGTCGTGAAGACGATGAAGAAGAAACTCGTTTACGTAGTAAAGATGAGTATCGTGAAGAGCATGGTATTGGTCAAACGGCTAAAACAACAACCACTTCATCTACAGGTGAATTAACTGAAGATGAGTTACGCTCACAACAAATTTTAGAAGGTCTTGGTGGACAAGACAACTTAGCTAGCTTTACTAACTGTGCAACACGTCTACGTGTAACAGTTGAAGATGGTGAGCAAGTGAATCAAGCACAATTACGTCGTACAGGAGCTGCTGGAGTTACTGTAAGTGGTAAATCTGTACAAGTTATCTATGGTACTCAAGTTGGTGGAATTGCGACTGACTTAGAAGATTATATTAACCGTGTTAACAAAGGTGAAATTCAAGTCACTGAAGCTACTTCTCAAGAAGCAGAAGTAGTTGTGGATGAAGAGCCAAAAGCAACTCCAGCAAAAGAAGAAACTAAACAAACAGTTGAAGGAATCGCAAGTCCATTAACAGGTCGTGTGGTTGCTTTAACAGATGTTCCAGATGCAGCTTTTGCAAGTGAAGCATTAGGTAAAGGGGCAGCAATTGAGCCAACAGTTGGTGAAGTTGTATCACCAGTTAATGGTAAAGTTGTTACTGTATTCCCAACAGGTCATGCGATTGGTTTACAAACTGAAGCTGGCGCTGAAATCTTAATTCACATCGGGCTTGATACAGTTAATTTAGACGGTAAAGGCTTCAATGTGTTAGTTGATGCAGACGAAGAAGTAACTGTTGGACAAAAATTAGTTGAATTCGATATCGATCTAATTAAAGAAGCTGGTTACTCAACAATTACACCTGTTGTTGTAACAAACACAGCAAACTATAACAATGTCTCTGCTTCTGAGTTAGAAACAGTTAACGCAGGTGACGAGTTAATTACAATTGATTAATGATTGGAATTAATAACTAAAGTTTAAAAAGAAACCGCTAGTATCGGAAAAGGTACTAGCGGTTTCTTTGCCTTGTTAGGGATGATAGCGTTTAACAGGAAGAATTTAAATTCATTCATCCAGCTAAGGCAAATAACAGGAACAACTCAATCCTATTCTTCCGCTTCTATTAAATAAAGCACACTAATCAAAGGTTATAGCTTAAATATTTCAAGTATTTAAATTACTTAAGGAAGAAAGGATCGGGTCGTTATAAATTTCCAGAAGGATTCTTATGTGGTGCATCTATATCAAGTTCATAACCTGGAAAAAGCTTCATTTGGAGATATTGCTTTAACTGGAATTAATAAACAGACGGCGTTGGATATCTTGTTGGAGGAAAAAGTTGTGGCAATGGGAAGAGGCGGTGATGGCATTACAGCCATGTCTGATTAGATTACGTGGCAGGTGCTCCTGAAGATGACGATTTATATAATGCATTTAAGCAATTCGTTTTAATTTAAAAAGAGGAGTTAATGAATGTCTAAAATATGGAATTGAACCGTTAATTACTTTATCTCATTATGAAACGCCACTTCACTTAGCGCGCACTTATAATGGTTGGGCTAATCGTGATTTAATCGACTTCTATGAACGTTATGTTACAACTGTATTCAACCGTTATAAAGATAAAGTAAAATACTGGTTAACATTCAACGAGATTAACTCAGTGCTTCATACACCGTTTATGAGTGGTGGAATAAATACACCGAAAGAAGACTTATCTGAGCAGGATCTATATCAAGCAGTGCATCATGAATTAGTGGCGAGTGCCTTAGCAACTAAGATTGGTCATGAAATTAATCCAGACTTCCAGATTGGTTGTATGGTACTCGCGATGCCAGCTTATCCAATGACACCGAACCCAGAAGATGTCCTATCAGCGCGTCACTTTGAGAATAGCAATTATTTATTCTCAGATATTCACGTTCGCGGCGAATATCCTGGTTACGCTAAACGTCTCTTCAAAGAAAAAGGGATCGAGATTGAGTTTGCGGAAGGTGATGCAGAATTATTAAAGGAAAACACAGTGGATTTCATCTCCTTTAGTTACTATATGAGTACCGCTATAGCTGCTAATCCTGAAGAATATGATAGCGGCGTGGGTAACTTACTCGGTGGTGTTAACAACCCATACTTAGAAAGTTCTGAATGGGGATGGCAGATTGACCCAGTGGGATTACGCATTGTGCTAAACGACTTCTGGGATCGTTACCAAAAACCACTATTCATCGTAGAAAACGGCTTAGGTGCTAAGGATGTTTTAGTTGAAGGTGCCGACGGAGAGATGACAGTAGAAGATGATTACCGAATCGACTACCTTGAGAAACATTTACAACAAGTTGGTGAGGCAATCAAAGACGGTGTTGAGTTGATGGGTTACACAACTTGGGGTTGTATCGACTTAGTCTCAGCTTCAACAGCAGAAATGAGTAAACGTTACGGCTTCATATACGTAGACCGCAATGACGACGGATCAGGTACTTTAAACCGCTACAAGAAAAAATCATTTAACTGGTATAAAGAAGTGATTTCGACAAACGGCGAAAGTTTATACAAATAAATTGAAGAAAGCTATCTACTTTTTAGAGTAGGTGGCTTTTTTTGATGGGGAGAATACGGAAACGAAAGTTCAAAAAAATAATTCGATTGCCCGATTCCGACTAAACAATCACTTGAAAATAATTCGATTGCTCGATTCCACAATTTAAACAGCCCACCCAGTCAATCCCGCTTATTCCCAAGCAAAATCCACCAACCTTTTATGAATAATTATTCATAATTTACTAGCTAACCTTTGTAACCGTTTACGCTGAGTGGTATAATTTCTATGAAATGCATTATTGAGTAGAGGAGGAAGAAAGATGGTAAGTATTATTTTGGCGAGTCATGGAAAGTTTGCTGAAGGACTATTACAATCAGCACAGATGATTTTTGGAGAACAGGATCAGATTGAAACTGTGACCTTTATGCCAGAGGAAGGGCCGGAGGACTTGAAAGCGAAGTTGGAGACGGCGATTGCGTCATTTGGTTCGGATGCAGAGATTTTATTCTTAGTCGACCTTTGGGGAGGCACACCGTTTAATCAAGCAAATATTTTGTTTGAAGAGATGTCAGAACGGGCTGCGATTGTGTCTGGAATGAATTTGCCGATGTTACTTGAAGCTTTAGGAACACGGATGGGAATGGAGAAAGCACACGAAGTTGCGACACACATTCTTGGTCAGGAGCAAAGTGGTATTCGCGTTCGACCCGATGAGTTAACCCCTGAGATAGAAGCGGGAGTTGTTTCTGAATCAGGTGGGGCAGCGCAATTAGAGCCAGGAACAGTGATTGGAGACGGTCAGATAAAATACGTCTTGGCGAGAGTCGATACTCGTCTATTACATGGACAAGTGGCAACTGGTTGGGTAAAAAGTGTGAATCCAACCCGAATCATTGTTGTATCAGATAAGGTGGCCAATGACGAGATGCGTAAGACGTTAATTAAACAAGCGGCGCCTCCAGGAATTCGGGCGAACGTTATTCCGATTGCTAAATTAGCAGAAATCAATGAAGATCCGCGATTTGGTGGTACAAGAGCGCTTCTATTATTTGAAACGCCACAAGATGTGTTGGAAGCAATTAATCAAGGAATTGACATTGATGAAGTGAACTTAGGATCCATGGCACATACAAAAGGAAAAGTCATGATTAATAACTCAGTTTCCGTTGACGATGATGACGTGAAGACAATTATGGAGCTAAAAGATAAAGGCGTAAAATTCGATGTACGTAAAGTGCCGGCGGATTCAGCTCAAAATCTTGAACGGCTACTTAAAAAACAAAATTTAATATAGATTAAGGAGGATTCAAAATGACAGACATTACAATAATTCAAGTTGTCCTTATTATTATAGTGGCGCTTTTTGCAGGATTTGAAAGTGTTCTGGATGAGTTCCAATTACATCAACCTATTATTACGTGTACGTTAATCGGACTTATTACAGGTAATCTAGCTGAAGGACTCTTATTAGGTGGGCAATTACAACTGATTGCCTTAGGTTGGATGAATATTGGGGCAGCGATGGCACCCGATGCTGCTTTAGCCGGTGTTGTTTCTGGGATATTAGTATTAGTCCAAGGAGCTTCAATGGGTGAGGGGATTGCGGTGGCGATTCCATTAGCAATTGCTGGGCAAGTGTTAACTATCTTTATTAGAACGGTTGCGGTAGGGTTATCTCATTATGCTGACCGTAAAGCAGAAGAAGGAGATATTAGTGGTGTAGCATCAGCCAATATCATGGCTTTAATGTTACAAGGTTTACGTGTAGCAATTCCAGCTGGTTTAATTTTAATGGTTTCAGCTCAAACAGTTACAGACGCACTGAATGCAATTCCAGATGTCATTACTGGTGGACTAAACGTTGCCGGTGGAATGATTGTTGCGGTAGGTTATGCAATGGTTATTAATATGATGGCGTCGAAAAGTTCATGGCCATTTTTCTTCATGGGATTTGCTTTAGCAGCAGTTACTGAACTGAATTTAATTGCGATGGGTATTATTGGTTTAAGTATCGCTTTAGTTTACATCTCAATTGCACCACAGTTTAACGCTAATTCAGGTGGTGGCGGTGGTGGAAATTCAGTCGAAGCTGCTTTAGATGACATTTTAGAAGATTATTAGATAGGAGGGTATAAAATGACTGAAGAAGTAAGAAAAGAACGTATAACATTAACAAAAGCGGATCGGATGCGCGTGTCATGGCGAATGACTTTTATACAAGCATGTTGGAACTTTGAGCGGATGCATAACGTTGGTTGGGTATACGCCTTAATTCCTGCGATTCGAAAATTATATACAACAAAAGAAGATAGAAGTGCTGCACTTCAACGTCACTTAGAATTCATTAATACTCATCCGTACTTACAAGCGCCAATTGCTGGGGTCGTACTTGCTTTAGAAGAAGAAAAAGCAAACGGAACAGACATTGATGACCAAGCAATTCAAGGTGTGAAAGTTGGGATGATGGGACCTCTGGCGGGAGTGGGAGACCCGGTATTCTGGGGAACATTAAGACCAGTATTAGGTGCTTTTGCGGCATCACTGGCATTATCTGAGAGTATTTTTGGACCAATTATTTTCTTCCTAGCGTGGAATATTATCCGTATCCTATTCTTATGGTACACACAAGAATTAGGTTATAGATCAGGGAATGAAATCACGAAAGACTTGAGTGGAGGTATTTTACAAAAAATCACTCAAGGGGCATCAATTCTAGGAATGTTTATTATGGGAGTGTTAGTGCCAAGATGGACAACTATGAACTTCCCCTTAGTGCTATCTCAAGTGGAAAATAGCCAGGATACAATGGTCGATTTCCAAGCATTGACGGACCAAGCGAACAGCAATGCTTTGTCCGTTGACACGATTCGGGATCTCATTTTACAAGTCCAATCAGGAGCGAACGTCGCGACTGAAACGACGATGACCTTGAATGATGTATTAAATGAACTATTACCAGGACTTATGCCACTAATTCTAACATTCGCATGTATCTGGCTACTCCGCAAGAAAGTAAGCCCAATCGCAATTATTGGAGGAATCTTTGTTCTAGGTATTGCATTATATTCTGTTGGAATTATGGGTTAATTTTAAATGTCAGTTGATTTTTTAAATGCAACGGTGGAATATACTACACGTGCCAACGCAATGTTGAACCCAATTATTCCCAAATCTGGTTTGTTTTTAATGGGTGAGATGGGAATGGAGTTCCGCTCAGAAAAAGGTCCGGGCTTTATTCAAATCCCTTGGACTTCTGTTGAAAATATCTTCGTGCAAATGTTATTCGGCGGACGTTATGTCCGCGGGTTTACAATCGCGACAGATGAAGGGCTACTATTTGAATTTGTGGTTAATGATGCGAAAGATACTTTGAAATACATGCGAAAGTATCTTGAACGCGACGTATTCCATGCGAGTAAAAGCAATATTAGTAAAGTTTTAGGCCAATTCAAGAAATAAATAAAAGGAACTCGTTCTGTAGCAACTCGCTTTAAGAAGTTGTTGTAGGATAAGTTCTTTTTTGTTCATTCCACTAAAAATATCCACTCATGACGGATTATCTGTAAAATCTTTAACTTTTTACTACTCTGTCTACGATTAAAATCACAGAAATAACCTGAGTCCACGAATGAAAGGGGTATGTCTTTGAGTGCCCACGTTCATACGTCCAGTATAAATTCGCAAACATGTATTCGAAAAAGATTGGAGCGCTCGATGCCACACTGGTCTACATTTACTCAAAAAAAAAGCCGAGGAGCATTGAGCCCCTCGACAATCATTTTGAATTGCTTCAAATAATCTATTATAGTCTAGTATCTTCGTCATTGACTCGACCAGTTTCGTCATCGACTTCTAATTCTTCATGACGCGTTGTTTCCGTTACAGTTTCACGGTCAGTATGAGTTGTTTTCTCAACTTCAACTTCGTCAGTAGCTACTGTTTCTTTGTCTACAACAACTTCTTCCTCTGAAACTGGAATAACGATTTCTTCTTCTTGGAAAGCATCTCCGTCAGCAACACTTTCGGTCGTGTCCGATGGTGCTGAGTGGCGAATATGAATCTCTTCGCGCTCAACTGGAACTTCAATCGTTTCAGTGTCTTCAACGACTTCTTTAGTAATTGACACATCACCTATGTCTTTTTTACGTACTTCAGCATGTACTTGTTCTTCATGTAGGCGAATACGTTCTGCTTCAGTATCAGTTTCTGTATCAGCGTCAGGAGCGAATTCTCCGACAGGCTCACCTTCAGCTTCGATATGAGTTTCTTCACCAACAATATGTGGTTCATAGTCGTTATCTTCAACATTCACATCGTCGTAATCATGATCTGGTTCAGTCGTTTCAGGTGTATCTTCAGACAAACCAGCTGATGTTCCTACTGCTCCAGAGAATGCTGCAGTTTCAGTATTGACTGTATCAGTTGCCGTCGTATCAGAAACATAGTCATCTGTTCTTACTTCACGTGTTTCAGTTATATTAAAGGCAGGAAGTTGACTTTCAAATTCTTGGTCAACTAACACTAATAGTTCATCGCGACTTAATGAGTCTTTGTATTGCGTTAAATCAACGTTTTCAAATTCTTCATCGTTGTCGTCATCGTCCCAGCCAAATAATTTTGCAAAGAATCCACGATTGTCTTCATGCTGCTCGTCCATCAATTCTCCGTAAGAGATAAATTCAGCTTCGCCATTATATGCATGTGCTTGCGAACCGACTAGAGCGACACTATCGCGAGGAACGCCTTGATTAATAACATGTGCCACTGCGTCTTCTGCTTCAACGACTGTTGGGTAAACCCCATAAACGTATTTCTTAACCATAAAACAACTTCCTTTCTATTTTTTAAAATGTTCTATAGTTAAAGTATAAAACAAAAATGATGTAAATATAAAGTAAAACGCCTCAATAAAATGATATTGTTTTACTTGGTAATATATCAATTTATCTATATAAAAATAATGAATAAGACGAACATACCAGAGAACACAATTATAAAATTTGGAAAAATGCAAAAAAAAACCAGCGCAAAATGCACTGGATTTTAATATTATTATAAGCGCCAGAAACTGTAGCCAGCTTCAGTAAAATCTTCTTTATTTAAGATACTTTTCACATCTAAAATGATGCGTTTATCATTTGCTAAATCTTGATTAAAAAGGGCAGTGATTTCTTCAAAAGAAAGAGCTTTGAATTTATCATGTCCAACAGCTAAAAGAATGGCGTCAGCATCCTTAACGTCAGCTAAATCAGTTAATGATACACCATACTCAGCTTGAGCATCTTCCGCGCTCGCCCATGGATCAACTATAGTTGGTTTAATATCATATTCACGTAGACGTTTAATAATGTCATTTACTTTTGAATTACGTGTATCCGGAGTATGTTCCTTAAACGTTAAACCAAGGATAACTACGTTAGAATCAATGGGTGTTTTACCCGTACGGATTAATTCTTTAATTAGTTTATCGGCAATAAATTCACCCATGCCATCATTAATTTGGCGACCGTTTGAAATAATTTGACTGTGGTAGCCTAAGTTCTCAGCCTGATATACAAAGTAATATGGATCCACGCCAATACAGTGTCCACCGACTAGTCCAGGGGTGAAGCCGAGGGCGTTCCATTTTGTATTCATTGCATCAATAACGTCTTTAGAATCAATACCCATACGGTCAAAAGCAAGAGCTAATTCGTTCATAAAAGCAATATTAATATCGCGTTGTGAATTCTCAACCACTTTCGCAGCTTCAGCGACTTTAATACTAGGGGCTTTATGAACACCCGCTTTAACAACGATCTCATACACTTTTCCAATTTCATCTAAATACTCTGGAATCGATGATGAGACGATTTTTGTAATGGTTTCAAGTGTATGGACCTTATCTCCTGGATTGATTCGCTCAGGTGAGTATCCAACAACAAAATCAACACCATGTGTTAAACCAGACTCTTCTTCAAGAATTGAAATACAGACATCTTCAGTCACGCCAGGGTACACAGTTGACTCATAAACGACGATAGACCCTTTAGAAAGGTTTTGTCCAATCGTGCGGGTTGCACTTGTCACAGGCGTTAAATCAGGCGTTTTGTCATGATTTATCGGTGTCGGAACTGAGACGATTAAGAAACAAGCCTCTTTTAATTTAGCAGCATCATTCGTAAATTCTAAATCCGTTTCTTTAATCGCGTCATCACCAACTTCTTTAGTTGGGTCCACGCCTTCTTTATAAAGTTCGATTTTCTTAAGATTGTAATCATACCCAATTGTATCAATGTGTTTTGCGAAAGAAATTGCGATAGGCATACCAACATAACCTAAGCCGATAACCGCCAACTTCGCTTCTTTTTTTATTAATTTGTTATATATTTCCATGTGTTTCTCCTCTATTCATTATATCTTGGATATTATAACAGAAAATGTTTTGATTGTTGAGTTATCTGTCCTACTACTTAAAATTATATAAACACCACCGAACCGGTGGTAAACTAAAATCAAATTAGATATACTATATTTGTATGAGAAAGAGGAGGTTTGAATATGTCGAAAATTCGTAAAGCAGTCATTCCCGCAGCCGGTTATGGAACGGGCTTTCTGCCAGCGACAAAAGCACAACCGAAGGAATTATTACCGATTGTCGATAAACCCATTATTCAATTTATTGTTGAAGAAGCCTTTGCTTCTGGGATTGAAGAAGTTTTAATCATTACTGGTAAACATAAACGTTCAATTGAGGATCATTTCGATTCAAATCCTGAGTTAGAAGACAATTTAGAAAGCAAAGGAAAAGACGCCTTATTAAAAATTGTCAAAGATACCACAAAAGAAAACTTATTCTTTGTGCGTCAATCCTATCCAAAAGGACTAGGAGATGCTATCGGACACGCACGTGCCTTTGTTAATGATGAGCCATTTGTCGTGATGTTAGGCGACAACATAATGCACAGTGAAGTACCAGTGACGAAGCAATTGATGGATTTATATGACAAAAATAAATCAGCTAACTTAGCAGTCGTGGAAGTGCCAGACGAATTAACGTCCAAATACGGTATGATTAAAGTGGACAGCCAGGACGACAATGATGATACAGTTTACAGTGTGTCTCACTTTGTTGAAAAACCAGCAGCCGAAGAAGCGCCAAGTAACTTAGCTATCGCAGGACGTTACATTCTAACACCTGAAATTTTCGATATATTAGAAAAAATTTCACCCGGTGTCGATGACGAATTACAACTGACTGACGCCATCGATCAACTAAATAAAACGCAAAGAGTCTTTGCTAAAAAAGTTGAAGGGAAACGCTATGACGTTGGAAATAAGATTGGCTATATGAAGATGAGTCTTGAGTATGGCTTGGAGCATCCGGAAACTGCTGAAGAATTCTCAGAATACATTATTCAATTAAGTGATAAATTAGAAGCTGAGTACAGTAACGAGCAATAAATAAATAGCTAACTTTCAGACAAGAAAGTTAGCTATTTTTCTATCTAATTTTATTTCTAATAGAAGGTTTAAATAATTGTTGATGCATGTGTGCAAAAGACAAGCGAGTACGATAAGTCTCATGCTTTCGCTGAGTTGTGGATTTTAAGTAGTCGTGTATTTGATTGTATTTTATGAATTGAGCCAAATCTATCTTAGCTTTCAAACGGTCTTTGTAAGGGACGCGTGTCTTGGTGAAAATCTTGAAAGCAGGATTACCAATATAGGTTTGTAATTGAGTGGGTTCAAAGATTAAATCCTTTTCATTCATCTCGACTTGGAAATCATACCAAAAGTTTACGAGCTGAAAAGCGTAGCCGATTTGTGACATTACTAGTGATAGCCGATTGTTAAGTGAAATAGTTAGTTTTGAATAGTTAGCCAAGTCAAACATAAATTGAATCGTCTGGATTTTAACTGGATCGTCTTTTTGTGTCTGGATATGTAAATCATTTATTAATGTGATATTTACCCAGTCAGAATGTTTATTTTCAGGATTTCTTAGACGAATAAACACTTTATTTTTATTCACATATGGGAAGATAGTTCTTGGACGATTGAATGTGGACTTTAGAAATTGTGACCATCTTTGATAGTTATAACCAAATGTTGAGAAAAACTCATCTGTTAATCGGGTTGTCGACCATTTACTTTTATAAATCTTACCACCTCGGTCTATGATTAAACTTCCAAAGGTGGAGTTTAAGTGACGAATCGTCATTACATATATAATTTCTAATTGACTGAGGGCACTATGATCTAATTCAGTCGCTTTCTCCAAATAATAGTTAATAGGAAAGTCAGACTCGTTTTGAGGCATGAAATCAATCATTTAAAAAGGTTCCTTTCGAAGTAATAAATCTTTATAAAAATAATAGATAACAAAATAAATATAGCATATTTTAATGCTTTATCAATAAAATTTATGTAAAGAATATGTAAAGTTAATGTAAATAAAAATAGACCGCTTTCAAAGTAGAATAAGATAATATTCTTATGGCATTATAATACGGGTGAATAGTAAATCCGTGGTAACTAACTTAATTCATGTTATTATAAAAGTATTAAAAAACGAAGTAAGGAGGTAAAGCTTTGGCTAGTCGTATAGCAGTTATACAATGGTATTTAGATCATGAAGGAAAAGTCACTTATGCAAATTCTAAAGAAAAGCGCTGCGGACCAGATAGTTACGATAGTGCCAGTGCTATGTTTAGCGCACTCATAGCGGGGGGGTTCTTACCTTATGGCTCGGGACTTGGTTCGATGTCTTTACTACTTCAATTAGATAATGTCTTATTACACGAAATCAAACGAAATGAAATCCAAGCTGGCGATATCTTTATCGCTGGTTTTAAGCGAAAACACCTATCTGAACATGCCTATACAGGTGTTGCTTTGGACTTTCATAATGTTATATATTGTATTGAAGATGCTGATGGCATCATTCGGACTACCAATCATGGTTGGTCCAATCGTTCAGTTAAATGGTACCGTTTAGCGGAACCGATTGATACAGATTTTAAACCGAGGAAATATATTTCAGGAAAAACAGTTTTTGTTAGATGAGTTGAACTTTTTAATGAAAATAAACGAATTATGAGAAATTTACGAATAAAAGGGATAAGAACTGTTTCTTTATAATTACAAGTTTGTAAAACGGTTGTAATTTCTTTATTGATTAGAAATTTGATGATAGAATGGTATTGAAGTGTCTTATTAGAACAAGAAGGAGCGTAGTGACATGAAATTAAATAAAATTAAAAGATTAGGAAAATCTTTACTATTATTATCCGCTATTGCGTTAGCACCAGTTTCAACGGCAATAGCTCAATCTACACACACTGTCCAAAACGGTGAGTGGCTATGGGGAATCGCAAGACAATATGGTGTCACAGCGGGCGATATTATGGCAGCAAACGGCCTAACGAGTGAGTGGATTGATGTTGGAATGACTTTATCTATTCCGGCATCAGGTAGTGGCGTAACTGACAACGGTGGTTACTATACTGGAGCTCAATCAGGTGTCCATACAGTATCAGCAGGCGAATACTTAGAAAGTATCGCTTATATGTACGGTGTGACAGTTGATCAATTAATGGCATGGAATGGCTTAACAAGTACTTGGATAGACGTTGGTGACCAACTTGTCCTTTATGGTCCTTCAAATGCAACACCAGCTTACGATTATGACTATGGCTATGATTACGGTCAAAGCTATGATAATTCGTATACAATCCAATCTGGAGACACATTATCAGGTATCGCAGCCGTTTACGGTGTGAGCGTTTCAGAATTAATGGCTATGAACGGTCTTGGAACTGACTGGCTAATCGCGGGAAATAAAATTTCAGTACCTAACGGACCGGTTGATTATCAAGCACCTCCAGCATGGACACAAGCAAATGCACAAAATGGTGCCCATATTGTTCAATCAGGTGATATCTTATCAAGTATCGCTTTAACATATGGTGTAACCGTTGACGAACTACGTGCGTGGAACGGTTTAACATCTGACTGGTTAGATGTTGGAGACGTCATTTACGTGGTGCCAACAGGTGGACCAGTTCAAACAACACCTGAGCCAACACCAGAAACACCGACAGAAACTCCAACGGATACAGAAGAATCATCACAAGAATCTGATGCTTCTAGCGAAGATGAAGAAGCAACTGATGACGAAACTGGAACAATTAACTTAGCTGATTTACCAGAAGCAGCACGTCCAGAAACACATGTTGTTCAAACAGGTGACAACGTATGGCGTATTGCTGAGCAATATAGCATTTCAGCTGACAGTTTACGTAACTGGAACAATTTAGAAGATGATAGTCTATTAGTTGGGACAGAACTATTTGTTTCTAACCCTGCATTAATTCCAGAAGTGCATGAAGTTGCGGAAGGTGAAAACCTTTATACAATCGCAATGGATTACAACACGACTGAGCAATTAATTATGGAATGGAATGAATTAGAATCAAACGAAGTCGTTGAAGGCGACATGATTGTTGTATCAGATCCACGTCCAGAAACTCATGAAGTAGAGCCTGGCCAAACTTTAGAACAAGTGGCTGAATTATACGAAATTACTTTAGAAGAATTACGTGAGTGGAACGGTATTCCTGAGACAGTAACGATTGTTAACGGTACGTTAATCGTATCAAATCCAACTGGAACAGATAATGAAACAACAAACAGTATTGAACCTGTTGAATCTGGAGAAGTGTCAGAAACTTTTGAAGAATCTACGGAGGAAGCTGCTGCGGACGAATCAACAACTGAAGAATCTGCTGAGTAATACAATGAATCATAACAACGCAAAAGCGCCAGGAAGGTTTTAACTTCCTGACGCTTTTTTTGATTGTGTAAATAAGTATTTTAAGCAAAACTTCCCCAAGCAGCATATTGACCTGCAATCGTACCAGTAACAAAGGCAGCTGTAATATTATAGCCACCTGTATAGCCGTTAATATCTAATAACTCCCCGCAGAAGAATAAACCTTGCATGAATTTTGATTCCATTGTTTTAGGATCAACTTCTTTTGTCGATACTCCGCCACCAGTCACAAAGCCTTTTTCAATCGGCTGTGAACCCGTTACCGTTAATGGGAAGGTTTTGACTGTCTTCCATAAAGCATCCACTTCACTGTGGACAAGCTGTTTATAAGGTTTCGTTGCATCGATATTTGCTAGAAGGCAAACAACTTCTGCCATTCGCTCCGGCATCCACTGTTTTAGAATATTTGTTAATTGCTTTTCACGCGCTTCTTCAGCGGTTTGCTTCATCTCTTCTGAAGTTTCATTTGGTGCTAAGTCAATCGATAAATGACATAACTCTTCACCCGTTGCGTGTAAGTATTGGTTCACGTGCCCACTACAACGCAGAATGGCGGGTCCTGAATAACCAAAGTGTGTAAAAATCATATCCATTTGATGATTCACAATAGCTTTTTCACCCACCGGCCCATTCCAAACTGTAACGTTCACATCGCGCAGTGACACACCGCGGAGTAATTTTTCCGAAATAATTCGATCATCGGATAAGAGGGGCGCCTCTGTTGGATATAAACGCTCAATGGCGTGGCCAGCTTTTTTTGCCCAAGCATAAGCATCTCCGGTTGCGCCCGTTTTTGGATAAGCGCGACCACCAGCAGCAAGTACAATTGAATTCGCTGTGATTGTCTCCCCAGCAACGGTCGTCAAGCCTTTTACTCGCTGTGTCTCGCGGTCATAAATTAATGAATCAACCGGATCTTTCATCCGAATTGTTACGCCTAAGTCATTGATAACATCCACTAATGTATCTAAAATCGTCCGGGCACGGTCAGTCACAGGGAACATGCGTCCATGATCTTCCTCTTTTAATTCCACACCTGCTTGATTGAAGAATGAGATAATATCTTCCTGATCAAACTGATTTAAAGCACTATATAAAAACTTACCATTCCCAGGAATGTGTGTGATTAGATCCTCACGTGTCGTCCGGTTCGTAACATTACAACGACCGCCGCCTGATAAAAGCAATTTTCGTCCTAATTTAGGATTTTTCTCCATTAATAAAGTGCGTGCCCCTTGTTGAGCAGCGTTAATGGTTGCCATTAAACCACTTGATCCGCCCCCAATAACGATTACATCATAATCTGTCATATGTTCACCTACTTCTATATATTTCTTGGTCATTATAACAGAAAAAATTTATTAAAGTACGATTTGTGCAAAATTTAAGCGCGTGCGTTTCTCAAGTGTCTTAGTAAATTGATAACTGATTTCAAAATCAACCATCCCGTGAATTAACGTTCCTAGTCCCACTAAGATGATTAAAGTAAATATAAAATTATCTGACGTTGCGCTCACGCCAGCTGCAGTTAAGAGATAAACCACAATCACTTCGGCGATCGCATGAATTAAATTTACAAAGAAACTAAAGATCGTTCGTGACTTTACGTTTACTAAAGTGTTAGATAGTTTCTTCAAATATAGCGCACCGACTGTCGCGAATATAATATGCGAAAGGGCACGAAGAACAATAGTGATCGGGTAGCCAGCTGCAACGAAACCTAAAGTAGTCCCAACAGCAACAATGGCCGCAATCTTAGGTGAGCGGAACATAGCCATAACAATTGGGATATGACTTCCAAGTGTGTATGAAGCAGGGCCTAAAATAATTTTGATAGGCATAATCATAGGAATTAAAATACCCAGTGCCGTTAATAAACTCGCAATCACTAAATCGCGGGTGCTTTGTCTTTGTTGTGTCATAATGATTCTCCTCGGAAAGTTTTTCGTCAGTATATCGTAACTTGACGTTAGGTGTCAAGACACATGTAAAGCGTTGGAGGTGATTCAAATACCCATTTGAATCAAAGTGCTTTATTTTCTTATTAGAGAAGGGTATACTATAGATATAGAAAAGGAGTGATGTTCATGCCACAATTAGCTTATGAACCATTAACGGAGCCGACTTTAACGTGCGAAAAAGTATTTTCAGTTCAACCTATTTTTTCGAAAAAACAAATCCAAAAATTTTATGACCAGGCATCAATTAGTCACGTAGCTATTGGACATGTGATTTCACTAGATGAAGAACAAATTATTTTGCTGACTTCAGATGAACCCGAAGAGAATCCAACAGTGACGCAACATTTACTTGAAGATTTACAATTTGAATTAGGGAAGTTAGTGAAACGTGAACCATCAGCCGATATTGTAAAAAGACAACAAAGACTAATTAATAAATACGATCGAATTATTGATGCGATTGAAGCCTTGCCAGAAACAAGCGACGAAGTCGTTGATCGTGATTTAATTGCTGAAAAATTATCATGTTAATAAGCAGATAAAAAACCAAGCAAAAGGAGCAATGCAGATATGGAACAATTAACTTATGAGGGACAAGCGAATTCAAATTTAGCTTGTGAACTTGGTTTTCAAAAGAGAAATGTTGAATCAAAAGCACAACTACAAAATTTTTATGACCAAATTTCTAAAAGTAACTCGGCAGCAGGACATATCCTTGGCTTAGGTACAGACCAAGTCATGTTAATGATTGAAGATGCACCCAAAGGTGAAGCAACGGCTCGTCAACATTTATTAGAAGATTTACAAAGAGAATTACAAAAGCAAGTTGACCGTGAACCAACCGTGAGTGGTGTCAAACGTCAACAACGTTTAATTAACCGCTATGCAAATATTCTAGAAGCGATTGAAGCTTTGCCAGAAACAAGTGAAGACGCAGAATTTGAAGAATTAACCGTTTCAAGTGTTCATGAATAGACAAAAAAACCGCCTCAAGGCGGTTTTTAATTTTCCGAAAGTAAGATGCCAGTAGCATCCAAACTCGCTTTAATTTGCTCGAATTCTTTGATTGAAGGGGTTGTAATGGTATGGATATGAATTCCATTCGTTAAAGTACTCAACATTTCACCTTCATGCTGCGACATTTGCTGAACAAATTCTTGAATGTCATCATCCGTATTTATTTGAAGTGACGCCTTTAAGACACCATAAATAGGATGCTCTACTTCAACATCTTCAATGGCTCCACCTGCGTCAACAATAATTTGAAGTTCTTCCTCTGCTTGCTCAGCAGAATGAAGGCAGGCTAATTTACCGCGGTAACGGCCAGATGCAGCTGCTTTCATCGCTGAAGCAAGAAGGTAACCTTGATTGGTCGCAATAATTTCGATATTTCGAGCCCGTAGCAGGGCAATATCCCCTACTATAATTTGTCTACTAACTGCAAATTTACTTGCCAACTCTGTTGCCTTTATCGGCGCCGGTGCTTCTTCCAGTATTGATACGATTTCGTCACGTCTATCCATTGCTTTCATAAGCCTTCCTCCAATCAAATATTTAATTGTAGTATACCACATAGAATATTTAAAATAATTAACGGAACTTGCTTGACTAATTGAAGTGTTTCATAGTACAATAACTGACGGTATTGTTTACCACCACTATAGAGCCCCGGAAACTCAATAGTAATGTAAACAACTAGTTTTATAAATGGAGGAAAATAACGTGCGTCAAACATATATGGCTAAGAAAAATGAAACTGAACGCAACTGGGTAGTTGTAGATGCAACTGATATCCCATTAGGGCGTCTATCAACTGTAGTGGCTTCAATCTTACGTGGTAAAAACAAACCAACTTATACACCACATGTAGATACTGGAGATTTCGTAATCGTAATCAATGCTGAAAAAGTTGCATTAACAGGTAAGAAAGCATCTGACAAAATGTATCACCGTCACACTGGTCACCCAGGTGGATTAAAATCTACTACTGCTGGTGATTTACGTGAAAACAAACCTGAGCGTTTAATCGAATTATCTGTAAAAGGTATGATTCCTGATAACCGTTTAGGACGCAAACAATTAACTAAATTACACGTCTATCGTGGTGCTGAGCATGGACATGCTGCTCAACAACCAGAAGTATTAGACATCACAAACTTAATTTAAGGAGGGAAAATTTAAATGGCTAAAGCAGAATATTTAGGTACAGGTCGTCGTAAAAACGCGTCAGCTCGTGTACGTTTAGTGCCAGGAACTGGTGTGTTCAACATTAACAACAAATCACTTGAAGAATACATCCCATTCCCTCACTTACACGAAGTAATGAAACAACCATTTACAGCTACAGAAACATTAGGTAGCTACGACGTTTTAGTAAACGTTCATGGTGGTGGAGTTTCAGGTCAAGCAGGAGCAATCCGTCACGGTATCGCTCGTGCATTATTAAATGTTGATCCTGACTTCCGTCCAACATTAAAATCAGCAGGTCTACTGACTCGTGACCCACGTATGGTTGAACGTAAAAAAGCAGGACGTAAAAAAGCACGTAAGAGTGCACAATTCTCAAAACGTTAATATTTATATATTATATGTTCAAGACATCTTCCAATTGGAAGGTGTCTTTTTTTTGCGGAAATATAGATCTGTGTCCTTGAGAAATCCTCAGGGACACAAAAGTAGTCAAGCGTGCGCTTGAGAAACTCTCAGGGACACAAAAGCAGTCAAACGTGCGCTTGAGAAACTCTTAGGGACACAAAAGCAGTCAAACGTGCGCTTGAGAAATCCTCAGGGACACAAAAGCGTCCAAACGTGCGCTTGAGAAATCCTCAGGGACACAAAAGCAGTCAAACGTGCGCTTGAGAAATCCTCAGGGACACAAAAGTGCCCAAACATGTCCTTGAGAAACTCTCAAGGACACAAATCAGCTCAAACGTGCGCTTGAGAAACTCTCAAGAACACAAAACTACTTAACTATTTTATCTTTGTAACGATATATCTTATTAGGTTGGTAATACTCAATGAGTTTACGTGGGTTTTGGTAACCTCTACCGTATTTTGTAAAGTTTCGGCGAAGACAGCTAGTCAAAAACGACTTATTAAATAGTCCATCAAAATACTCAGTTAACTCAGACAAATAAATATCCTTATGGTGATACAAAACACCATATTTACAAATTTCTTCAACTGCAAACTTCTCTTTTGAAAAAGAGCTACCACAAGAGCAAAGGAAATGTCTATTTCCATTATCGAATTCGCGTGATTGGCAAACAGGACATTTCCAACCGTGATGCACCAACTTTTTATCCAATATTGGTGGCAAGTAGGGAGACTCTAAATCATTTTTTCAAAAAAGCATTAATAATTTGTTTTGATTTATGTGAGCTAGGCTGAACTTGGATATTACGAAGGTAATTCCGTATTTCATTTGGCATCATGCATTTGATCTCAGTATTTGGTACACCACTTAAACTAGCATGTTGATTTATAAATATTAAATTTCCATTTATCTGAACTTCAGGCAAATTATTCCGATATAACCACTCTTTTATAAAGCGGACATGTTCCTGCGCTTTGGATAAGGGGTTGCGAAGTACTTCATTATTATTGACGGAAAATTTATCGTTTTCAAAATGCATCATCCCTTCAAAATTCTTGATATCAACAAGTTCAATTGTTCTGTGATTGAAAATAACGAAATCAATTTGGTGATATTGATCAAATACTTTGAACCAAAAATCCTGGAATACATATACATCTTTATGTAAATATTTAGGAATCCAATCGTGTTTAAACTGTTCCTCCCCAATATCGCCTAATAAACCTATGTGTAATTTATATTTATCTGAAGCATCTAACTGATTAAATTCATTCATAACCATAAGCCATTGTGTTTGTAATGTTTTCATAAATAGCTACACCTCCATATATATATACAAAATTTTTGCCTGATTCCATTAATTTATTTTTCGATTTATAAAAAATGTTTAACGAAATAAAGGACTAATACTCGTTATGTGTTAGAATTAATACAACTGTGTTAGGCAAAGGGAGAGTAGCTTTATTTGCTAGACCAATCAATAAAAGTTCTATAAATATTGGATAGAAGCAATCTTGAATGAGTACACCACATTAGAATCATTGAACTGGAGATAATTATGTCAAATATTATGTTAGTGAAATTACAAGAGAAACATTTTGAAAAACTATTTAAATTTGAACTTGAAAACAGAGGTTATTTTGAAGAAATGGTTCCGAGCCGTGGGGATGATTATTATAACTTAGAACATTTATACAAAGAAACAAAGCTTTAATCGACGAACAAGATCAAGGTTTATCTTATTTTTATTTAATTATGAATCAAGAAGGTGTAGTTCTTGGAAGAATGAATTTAGTTGATATCGAACAATCACAGGGGCTTGGTCATGTCGGCTATAGAGTGGGGAAAGCATATACTGGAAAAGGAATTGCTAACAAGGCGTTGAAGATATTATTAGATACCACAAATCAGTTAGGTATTCGACAGATATCAGCGAAGACTACTACAAATAACATAGCATCACGAAAAACATTAGAGAAAAATGAATTTCAATATATTGAAACAGCAGGTGATGAATTTAAAATGAATGGACACTTATTATCGTTTGTTTATTATAGGTGGGAGAAATCATAGATAACTTACCGTGTAAGAAGTTAGTAATCATGTCTTAATCGCGGATAGAAGTTATTGTCTGTAATATTAATTCACATCAAAATAGTTTAATCAGAATAGACCATCACTGCTGAACGAGGTAAAGGAAGTGTGTCAATGAAGGATTTTTACACAGCATTATCATCCTGAACAATTCATACTTTTCGTTGAAACATGTGCCAACTGCCTAACGGCAGCTTAAATTTACTTTTTCATTTTCACCTGTTAAGTGATGAAAAAAGAACCCCATTCTGATATTGTAAAGGTGTC
>NZ_JBGQQZ010000031.1:0-28038 GCF_045528575.1 Ruoffia sp. FAM 24228 | reverse complement strand
TAAAGACTTGAGTTATAAAAGAATCGAAAAGCGACATTTCCCCCATGGGGGAAACCCTATACCTAAAAGTCTAATGGGGTATGTCTTTTGAATAACAATAGTGTTGCATTTGATTTGACAACAGAGGGATTTTTCTTATCCTATAATTTCAGTATACTTTGAGTACTTAGAGTCTTTCTTCAATTTTATTTTTGTAACAGAACGTTGATTAACTAAACTTAAATCCCTATAATAAGATTATCTATTCAATTCTATAAAGGAGACTCATAATGCATATTCTAGAAGATTTAGAGTGGCGTGGAGCCATCAATCAACAAACAGACTCAGAAGGTCTAGAAAAACTAACACATAAAAAAGCGATTGGTCTATATTGCGGAGTTGACCCGACAGGGGATTCAATGCATATCGGTCATTTAATTCCATTCATGATCCTTAAACGATTTCAATTAGCTGGTCACAATCCAGTCGTAGTTATTGGTGGGGCGACAGGTTCAATTGGAGATCCAAGCGGCCGTAGTAGTGAACGTCAATTACAGACCATGGACGTTGTAAAAGAGAACGCCAATAAACTGACACAACAAATGGATAAGTTATTCTTAAAAGGCGATGCTGAAAATAGTGGCTTCCGTGTTGTAAATAATTACGATTGGTTAAGTGAATTATCTTTATTAGATTTCTTACGTGACTACGGAAAACATTTTAACATCAATACAATGCTTGCTAAAGATATCGTAGCTTCTCGTTTAGAAACAGGGATTTCATTCACTGAGTTTACTTACCAAATATTACAATCCATTGATTTCCATTATTTATACAAGAACTTAGATGTTCAATTACAAGTAGGTGGTGCAGACCAATGGGGTAATATTACAGCGGGACTTGATTTCATTCGTCGAATGGAAGGTTCTGAAGCAGAAGCTTATGGATTAACCATTCCATTAATGCTGAAATCAGATGGAACTAAATTTGGTAAATCAGCTGGAAATGCGATTTGGTTAGACCCAGAGAAAACAACACCTTATGAATTCTACCAATTCTGGATTAATCAGCAAGACTCAGATGTTACTAAATTCCTTAAATACTTTACTTTCTTATCTAAAGAAGAGATTGAAGCTTTAGAGAAAGAAATTGAAGTGAATCCACACTTACGTGTAGCTCAACGCCGTTTAGCTGAAGAAGTTACTCGTTTTGTCCACAGTCAAGAAGCACTAGATGAAGCGCAACAAATTACTGAAGCACTTTTTACTGGTGAAGTTGGTCAACTTTCAGCAAAACAAATTGAAGAAGGTTTTAAAAACATGCCACAATCGACAATTGCTAGACAATCTGAGAATTTAGCTATCTGGTTAGTTGACACTGGAATTGTTGATTCAAGAAGACAATCACGTGAATTTATTAATAACAATGCCATCTCTATCAACGGAGAGAAAATTAATGATGTTGATTATGAGATTGGTCCTGACGATGCGATCGATGGTAAATACATCATTGTCCGTCGCGGTAAAAAGAAATATCATTTAGTTATTTTTGAAGATTAATACTTCAGTCCAAAAAGAAGTCACCTACTTTTTAGTAGGTGACTTCTTTTTTATTCGTTCCAATTTTCTGGACTCCAACTTGCACCATCTAATTTTCCTTTATGGTTTTCAATGCGTTTCTCTTGTTCTCTTAATAAATTCATCGCAGCGACTAATAAAGCTTTCGTCGGATAATCTGCTGCTTTCTCAACCCATTCATCATGATAGTTATCATAGTGTGTATTCATCGAGTCAACCTCCTTACCAGCGATCAGTTAAAGTGAATAATTCACTCACTTCATCCGCTTGATCTTCTAGCGTTTGCTTCCACAGATCGAATAGAATTTCATTTTCTGCCGATAGATTGAGTTGCTCAGCTTCAATGGCCTCTAATTTATCTAACAAGTAGCGCTGATAAGTTAAATAACTTAAATGCGTCCCTTCTTCTAAGTAACAAGCGTATTGATACATTAACTCCATCTTCTCAGATTCACTCATATAAGCAAATTGGTGAACCGAAAAAATAGGTAAATAAGTCATATTAAAGTAATTTGCCAATGATTCATACGGAGATAATACTTCTGATAACGTCCGTCTCTCTCGCCCACCTGCTTGATACTGACTCTCCTTCACACCTGCCACAACAACAACACCTAATTCTTTTGTTGCTAATTGTCTAGCCAACTGATCATTTGTTTGTCTATCTTCAATGACCGTATCTAACCACAGTTTCATAATTGCTGGTGCTTGATACCAATAAAGATGGAATTGAAAGATAATTCGGTCATACTCTAATAGACGAGCTTGTTCTGCTTCAGCATTGAATGACCCATTGTGGTCAAATTCACTTTGTAAATCTACGTAGGTCACATCTGTTATATGCTTGCCTGAACTTAATAGAAATTGCTGACTACTCGAAGCCGCAACATCTGGATGAGCTACGTATACAATTGTTTTACTCATTCAATCCTCCTCAGTTATTCTGGTCCAAATAATCGCTTTAAATATGGAGATATCTCCATAGCGTTTTGGAATTCTTGAAGATTTGCTACATCAATATTACTGGCATTAATTTCCTCGACCAGCTCTCTTGCGTAGCTTTGGAAAGCGTCATTTAGTTTAGCCAATAATGTTTGATTGTACACTAATGCATAGGCTTCTTCAGCTTCCTTCAATCCACGTGCAATGACTTCGAAATATCCCTCCGTCACAGGAATAAACTTTAAATTATTTAATGTAGTTACTACAGTTTCATAATTTAAAGTTTGACTTAACGCATCATCAATAAGTAAATTGATTGTTTTTTGAAAGTTATCCTCTGTCTCTTGGAAGCGATAAGGTTCAATCGTTTCAAGTAGGGTGTAATATTCAATGTTTTCCACATAAGGAACATTACTATTGACTTGCCCACCAGTGATTACAGGTTCAATATACATTGCATTCACTTCATTGCGAGCGTAATAACGACGATGTAAATCATTATACGCTTGGATTTGTTTCGGTCCTAGGACTTCTGATTCTTCTAAGTCACTCAAGTGTGTACGGATACTCATTAAATCATCCTCATTCATATCTTCAATAACAAAGCCTGTTTCTTTATCAAAGTAATATTGATCAATTTGTTGAGTGACTCCTTGAGCATAAGCTTCTTGGCGATGGATGTTTTTTACTTGATGCTGAGAATACAAAAAGAAACTTAATTGAATGATTACCGCAACAAGTATTGTACAGGACAATAAAACTAAAATTTTTGCTTGCTTCGTCATGACGGTTCCTTTCAGAGTTTACTTTCTTTTTTATGTGGTAACTTCACAGTGAATACTGAACCCTTACCTAATTCACTGTCGACTTCTATATTACCTTGGTGAGCTTCAATGAGTGATTGAACGACAGATAAACCAATACCCGATTCTCCAAACTCAGTATTTTTCCTTGATTCGTCCACTTTATAGAATCTTTCCCAAATGCTTTGTAGATGCGCTGGATCGATTCCGATACCCTGGTCGATAACTTTAATTTCACTATACTCTTCTTGCATCTTCCCTTGTAAAATAATATCACTGTCTTCAGAGAATTGAATGGCATTGGTGACGAGATTTATGAGAATTTGAATAATTCGATCATAATCTGCCCACACAATTAAGCCCTCTTCTGCTTCAACTATAATATTAATATTTTTCTTAGCTGCTTTCCGTGATAATTGTTCTTTAATTTGGTCGAGGAGTTTATTCCCATCATTCTCCTGCTTAGTTAAGACGAATTGATGGCTTCTAATTTTTTCGTAGTCTAAGTTTTCATTGACTAATCGAGTCAGTCTTTGCGTTTCCCGTTGAATCAATTCTAAGCTTCGCCCTCGTTGCTTCTCTGGAATCATATTATGCTGTAAGCCTTCCAGAAGTCCGCTCATCGTTGTCAGTGGTGTCCGCATTTCATGAGCAACATCCATCATGAATTGACGTCTTAAACCTTCTTGTCTCTTTATTTCTTCTTGCGATTCCATTAGTGAATGTGACATCTTTTGGAAATCCCTTGCTAAATCCCCAAACTCATCTTGCCCATCCGTCTCTATCGTTACATCGTAATTTCCTTGACCAATTTGTCTAGTTGCATATTGGAGTCGATGGATTTTGCGCGTTTGCAAGATTGAGTAAACTGTACTAATAATAACCCCCATAATAATCGCTAAAATAAGTGATATAAATATATTCTGTCTGACTGCATCAAGTCTTGCTTGTAGGTCATCTAATGGAGCCGCCAAACTAATAAAGCCTGATGGAAATTCCCCAACATCCTGATGGGGTAGATATACAGTTAGATAAGGCTCAACCTCGCCGTTTTGGTTATAACGGTCCACTGTTCGAAAGCCAAGATATTGACCAGATTGAATTAACTGCAACTCTTCCTGAGATAAATTCGCATCGAAGCGTTGATCATAAGTCGGATAAATTGTTCTTCCATCTGATAAATACACTTGAATAACAATGTTTTCACTTGCTAATAACTGAGATGTTCTCACTAAATCATTTCGTGAAAAGTTATTATTAACGATGTTATACCCGTAATTTAGTAATTGCTGCTCACGTGTTTGCTCAATCTCAGTCGTCATTTCACCTTCAATTCGATAAGCAAAAAGCGCAACCGTTGCAATAATGACTAATAAAAATGCAAACAGTTGTTGCCATAAAACCTTCATTATTCCTCACCAGGTGCTTCGTATTTATAACCGACTCCCCAGACTGTTTGAATTATTTGTGGACCCACTTGTTCAATTTTCTGACGTAATTTCTTAATATGTGCATCAACAGTACGTTCATCTCCAAAGAAAGGATCTTCCCAAAGACTTGTTAATAAGTCTTCACGACTAAATACTCGTTTAGGATGTTCTGTAAATGCAACAAGTAAATCAAACTCTTTCGGTGTGAGATTCTCAATGGGTTTATCTTTATAATAAGCTTCGCGTGTTGATGTATTGATATGGATAATTTCTGTTTCAACATCAAATTCTGAAGCAGTTTCCACTTCTTCCTCTTGTGTCGGTGTTACCTGAGCTCGTCGGTGTAATGCTTTCATACGAGCGAGTAATGTAATCGGGCTGAAAGGCTTTGTTACATAATCATCTGCCCCAATTTCAAGTCCAATCACTTGATCACTTTCTGAATCTCTCGCTGTTAACATAATAATCGGTGTTTCATTAGATATTTTTCGTATATTCCGACAGATTTGCATGCCGTCCATTGTAGGAAGATTCAAGTCTAATATCACGATATCCCATTTCGTAGGATTATTTTTATACGCTTCGTA
Organism: Ruoffia sp. FAM 24228; assembly: GCF_045528575.1. NCBI lineage: Bacteria > Bacillati > Bacillota > Bacilli > Lactobacillales > Aerococcaceae > Ruoffia > Ruoffia sp. FAM 24228. Next base: position 22,720 of record NZ_JBGQQZ010000031.1, on the reverse strand, counting down.
GCCTTCTGCTCCGTCCTGATGGAAGGCTGCTTCATAGCCTTCATTCTCAAAAAACATCGACATCATTTCGCTCACTGATTCATTATCTTCTATCATTAAAACGTTCATCATTGTTTCCTGCCTCCTTTTGCACAATCCTCGTGCCTTGTAGTCATTATTATACATGAATTAAATGATTTTAAGCAATTTGAATCCATTATCTCTCATCTCCTCATAATATTCACAATTTCGTCACATTTGCATACAAAAAATGCCCAATATAATCTACCTTCGTATTTACCTACGTCACTTTTGGGAGGTTGGAATATACGTAAATAAAAAGGTATCGATTATACTAAGCATCTTTAGAGGTTTATAAATTAGGCTTTGGTACTTTTGAATAATATACTTTACTGGGTTTAATGGTTAAAATTATAGAATAATTTTTTTATTAGTTCATCACAGCACGAATACTTTCTTCATCAATTTGGATATCCGTACTTTGATTTTGCTCAACTTGATTATTGTCGGTTTGCTTTTGTTTTGAGCCATCTGAGTCACGTGATTGCAATAAAGTTAGTTCTTCGACAAGACATTCAATGACGTATCGGTCATTATTCTCGCTGTCTGTGTATTTGCGACTTTGCATCTTACCGGTGATGGCAATTTGATCCCCTTTGGCAGTATAGTTATGCAACAAATCAGCAAGATGGTTCCAAGCGACAAATGGAATAAAATCAGCCCGGCGCTCACCGTTTGCATCTTTTTGATAATGATTGATCGCAATAACATTATTAACAACACGACCATTTTGACCTACTTTATTTCGTCTAACATCTCGTACAATTCTTCCAACATACATTGCTTTATTCAAAAAATCACCCCTTTCTTTTTTGGTCTATATATATATACGTAAAAAAGGGGTGATTCCATTATTTTATTTTCAAATTTACACAAATTTTACATAAAATTTACAATTAACCGATTTCTTCTGCCATTTTTACAATTTTTCTTAAGCGGTGATTCACACCCGATTTTGAAATCGGTCCACCTGGTATTTGCTCTCCAAGTTCTTTTAAGCTCATATCTGGGTTACTTAATCTAAATTCTGCCATAACTTTTAGCTTGTCAGGTAAAGTTGTTAGTCCTTGATAATCATCAATTAAACGAATCGCTTCAAGCTGGCGTTGAGATGCATCAATGGTTTTGTTCATATTCGCATTTTCGCAATTTACTAAACGATTCACTGAATTACGCATGTCACGAACGATGCGAATATCCTCAAAGCGTAACACAGCACTTGATGCGCCAATAATCGCTAAGAAATCGGAAATCTTCTCCGCTTCTTTTAGATAAGTTATAAAGCCATTACGACGATTGATTGTCTTGGCATTTAAATCAAAATCATTCATCATTTGACAAATATCTTTATTATGTTCATCGTAACTTGAATAAATTTCTAAGTGATAATTATTTGACTCAGGATTATTTACAGAACCTCCAGCTAAGAATGCACCTCGTAAGTATGAACGTTTCTTTTGTTCATTCTCGGTAATATCACTTGTGACTTTTGTATTCAAGCCAATACCTAACATATCCAGAATATTCAAGTCTTCTAGAATTTCTTTCACTCTAATACGACAACGTACTATATATACATTGTTCTTCTTCAGCTTCATCTTGCGTCGAACAATTAATTCACCTTCGACTCCATAATGATCCTTTAAAAGTGTATAAATTCGGCGCGCGATTGCTGCGTTCTCACTTTGAATATTCAAAATGAACTTTTGTTGATATATACTTACAGCACCATTCATTCGAATCAGCGCAGTAAGTTCCGCTTTTGCATGCTCTCGGTGTACTTCTAATAGCGTACATTCTTTTTTTACGTCTGAAGCAAATGTCATCGTGCCTCACCTCTCTATCTTTATTACTATTGTGTCTTTTCTACTTTTCGGGGGGCTAATTTTAAAGAATTTAACAAGTAGCCTAATTCTTCGACAACTTTCTCAGTATCATGATATGCCCCACCATGTTTCATACTTAAAAATTCGCTAGAGATGACGCGACAATCTTCTTTACGTATGCCTTCAAAATCATGTTTAACTTGTAATAAATATTCTTCGTTTGGTTGTGTTCTAATATAATCTTCGGGGACTTCCGTTGTATTCACTAGAACTGTATCAATAAATTTATTATTCAAATGTTGATGGAGAACTTCTACATGATCGGCGTCGGTAAAGTTCTCAGTCTCACCTAATTGAGTCATAATGTTACAGATGTAGACAACTTCAGCATTTGTCTTGACAATGGCTTCACCAATCTCTTTAATCATTAAGTTTGGCAAGATACTTGTGTAAAGACTTCCTGGACCTAAGATAATCATATCTGCATCCATGATAGCATCAACCACACGGGGCGAAGCTTCTAAAGCTTCTTCTCCTTCTGTGGTTGTGACCAATACTTCTTTTATCTTCTTGCGGTGAGAAGCAATACTTGATTCTCCAACCGCAATAGTTCCATCTTCAAATAAAGCATTTAGTACCAGAGGATCTTGAGCTGCTGGTAATATTTGTCCTTGAATATGCATCCACCTTGATAACATGTCGATAGCATCTTGCATTGAACCATGCATTTCTTTTAAAGCGGCAATCAACAAGTTACCGATCGCATGGCCAGCTAAAAAATCATCCGTAGATTCAAAGCGATATTGAAATAAATCAATAAACTCTGGTTCACGTGCCGATAAGGCACTCATACAATTTCGAATATCTCCGGGAGGTACCACATTAATATAGTCTCTAATCACTCCACTACTTCCACCGTCATCAGCAACAGTAACAATAGCAGAAATACTTGCATTCAAATGTTTTAACCCTCGAAGTATTACCGGGAGGCCAGTCCCTCCTCCGATAACAGCCACTTTATAGCGTGGTTTGGCTTTTTCGCTCATGATCGATTGACCGATTCCTTATTTTTTAATTTATCGCGGTGCGAGACATTCACCACGTAATGATCATTTTCTAATTCTTGACCCATTCTCTTAGCTAAGGCAACTGAACGGTGTTTACCACCGGTACATCCAATAGCAATTGTCACGCTAGATTTACCTTCTTTTTTGTAACCTGGTAAACAGTATTTAATTAAATTCATAAATCGTGAATAAAATTCTTCTGTCTCCGGTTGCTTCATGACATAGTCATATACTTCCGTATCTAAGCCCGTTTTAGGTCTTAGCTCATCAACATAATGTGGATTCGGAAGGAATCGCACATCCATGACAATATCTGCATCGATGGGCACCCCAAATTTAAAGCCAAATGAGACCATTTCAATGTGGAATGGTTGATAAGTATCAGAAGCAAAGACTTCGATAATTTTCTCTCTTAATTGTCTTGGCGATAAATCTGTTGTATTAACGATCATTTGTGATCGTGCTCGAATGTCACTTAACATTTCTCGTTCTTTTTGAATTCCTGTAATGGTTCTCTCTTGTGTTGCCAAAGGATGCTTTCTGCGTGTTTCTTTATATCTAGATACTAAGGCTTGGTCATCGGCTTCTAAGAAGACAATACGTGTTGTAATGAATTGAGTGTTATCCATCTTGCCAATAACATTCTCTAATTCACTGAAGAATTCGCGTGTCCTTAAGTCAATCACAAGTGCGATTCGTGTAATTTTCCCTGATTCTTTCATTAATTCCCAAAATGTAGGAAGTAAATTTGGTGGCATGTTATCGATGCAATAATAACCTAAGTCTTCAAAACTTTGGACTGCGACAGTTTTTCCTGCCCCACTCATACCGGTAATTATTACTAATTCTAATGTATCAGACATGCATCTCGCCTCTTTCCCTTGATTTTAATATATTGTATCACAATCACATTGATTTTATTATGATTATCGTTTGAATATTCTGTTTGTCTAAATTTGCTTCCTTATATTATCAGTAATCGTCTAGTAAAAGCAATTTATTTTATTTCTTTAAATAAAAATCCAAACGATAATTAATCGAATACAAACTCCTTTCACCGCAGCATTCTAATTGAACGATATGCACAGATTGAAGCCAATATTCAGACTAATCATCATTTGGATACTCTTATTTAGACTAATTCAATTGTTACTCAGTTAATTTACGCATATCTGCTTCAATCGCTTCTGCTTTTTGATCAACCGTCTCACGATTGTCACCGCGTACTCCTAAGTATAATTTAATCTTAGGTTCTGTACCACTTGGTCTAAAAGCAACCCAGCTACCGTCTTCTAACGTATATTTTAATGCATCTGATGAAGGATAGTCTAAGCCTGCTGATTTACCGTCACCATATTGCACTGTTCCTTCTAGATAATCTGCTGCTTTATCGATAGATAAACCACCTAATTGAGACGGAGTATTTTTGCGAACTTGGCTCATAATGCTTGCCATCTTCTCTTTTCCAGATAAGCCTGGGAATGAAACTGAAATGGTCTTTTCAACGAAGTAGCCATATTTATCATAGATAGCTTCTAATGCATCACCTAAAGTACGACCAGCTTTTTTATGGAAAGCCGTTAATTCAGCTAGAATAACTAAAGCTTGGATCGCGTCTTTATCACGCACAAATGGTTGTACTAAGTAGCCAAAACTTTCTTCGAATCCCATTAAGAATGTATGTTCATTTGTTTCTTCATACTCCTTAATCTTCTCAGCAATAAATTTGAATCCAGTCAATACTTCGACCATTTCTAAACCATAGCTTTCAATAATCGCATCGGCTAAATCAGTTGATACGATTGATTTTACAGCAACACCATTGTCAGGTAATTCTCCTTTTTCGCGGCGGGCATTCAGAATATAATCTAACATGATGGATGCAATTTGATTCCCTGAAAGTAATTGGTATGAGCCGTCTGCGACACGAATCATTGCGCCTAAACGGTCAGCATCCGGGTCAGTTGCTAATAAGATATCAGCATCAACTGAACGGCCTAATTCTTCTGCTTGAACGAAAGCATCTGCGGACTCTGGATTAGGTGACTTAACTGTTGGAAAGTTTCCATCAGAATCTGCTTGTGATTTAACAACTTGAATGTTATCAAAGCCGATTTGCTCTAATGCTTTTAGACCAATCATTAAACCTGTTCCGTGTAATGGTGTAAAGACGATATTGACTTCATCTTTCATTGATTGCACTAAGTCTAAATCAACTGTGACAGCCTTCATCTCTTCTAAGTAAGCATTATCTACTCGTTCACCGATAATTTCAATGGTTCCTGATCCTAGCAAGTCTGTCTTATCTCCGACAGCTACTTCAAGTGGATTATTAATTGCGCGAACATATTCTGTTAATTTATCTGCTGCTTCTGGTGGCATTTGCCCACCATCTTCGCCGTAAACTTTGTATCCATTGTATTCGGCTGGATTGTGGCTCGCAGTAATCATAATACCAGCATATGTGTTTAAATGACGCACTGCAAATGAAAGGACAGGTGTTGGTCTTAAACTTTCATAAACGTAACTCTTGATGTCATGTTTTCCTAACACCATCGCTGCTTCCATAGCAAATTCAGGTGAGAAATGACGTGAATCGTAAGCAATCGCTACCCCGCGTTTTTTAGCATCTTCCCCGGCGTCTTCGATTAACTTCGCTAAGCCTTCTGTCGCTTGGCGAACAGTATAGATATTCATGCGATTTGTACCTGGTCCTAATACTCCACGCATCCCTGCAGTACCAAAACTTAAGTTCGCTCCGAAGGCATCTTCGCTTTCTTCGCGTGATAATTGATTCAGCTCTTCACTTAAATGTGTATCAAGTGACTTATGATTTTTCCATAGTTGATATATTTCTTCCCAAGACATAATTATCCCACCTTTTCTAATGTTATTTTTATTATAACATCATTTTATAATACAACAAAGGTTAACCTTTTCTGAATTAAAGCCTTTTCACAGTTCCCAAATTTTATTTATCGTTTTAGGCAATATATTACTTTAATCCGCGATATCTTTTATTATCTTTATCACTTTTCTTAGTAAATATTCCATAAATTTTTACATAAAAAATGACCAACTAAATTAGAGGTTAGTCTAATCCGTTGGTCATGCTTTATAAATTAGTTTACTTGGTTAATTGGATCTTTCAAGCTTTGAACATAGTCAAACGCGCCTTGTCCAGCAATACTACCGTCTCCGGCAGCTGTAACAATTTGGCGTAGGTGTTTTTGACGGATATCTCCAACTGCAAATAAACCTGGAACAGTTGTTTCCATGCGCTCATTGGTAATGATCCAGCCTTCTTCATCTGTGACACCTAAATTCTCAACAATATATGAGTTTGGTATTAGACCAATGTAGACAAATACACCATTCGTTTCAAAGTCTTCTACTTTGTTCGTTTTTACATTACGAATTGTGACTGAATTAACGCCATTTTCACCATTAATCTCTTCAACGACACTATCCCAAATAAAGTCAACTTTAGGGTTATTAAAGGCACGGTCTTGAAGTATTTGTTGCGCTCTTAATTGATCGCGTCGGTGTATGATTGTTACTTTATCAGCGAACTGCGTTAAGTAATTTCCTTCTTCAACAGCTGAATCTCCTCCACCAACAACAACTAAGTTACGGTCACGGAAGAAGAAACCATCACATACTGCACAGTATGACACACCTGAACCGCTTAAACGGTCTTCACCTGGAACACCTAACTCACGGTGATGGGCACCTGTTGCAATAACAACTGCGGGTGCGATATAAATTTTGTCAGCGGTATGAACATATTTCGTGGTTCCTGACACTTCAATATGAGTCACATCACCGTATAAGTGCTCTGCACCGAATTCCATCGAACTATCAAAGAATTTCCCTGCTAATTCAGGTCCACCAATTTTAGTATAGCCTGGATAGTTTTCGACATCTGCCGTATTAATTAATTCTCCACCAGGTGCACCTTTTTCAATTATAATTGTTTTTAAATTTGCGCGCGATGCATATAAGGCAGCGGTCATTCCACCTGGGCCTGCTCCGATTATAATTACATCTGCTTCAACACGTTCTTTTGTTATCTCTACCACTCGCTCTAACCTCCTAGGTTCGTCTGTTTAGTATTGTATATCATAGAGCTTTGATTGTTCTTAATCAATCTATTTGCTTAATACTATTTATTATATCTTATTTGTCAAGCGACTCTTCTTGTTTACCTTCACGTAACATCAATGATTCAATCGCATCTTCAACAGATATTTTCTTATCTGTGTATAGAGCCAAATAAAGCATATCCGTAATCGGCATGTCAATGCCATATTCTTTTGCTAATTCATAGGCCACTTTTACAGTTAATATCCCTTCAACTACCATGAACATCTTCTCGCTCACTTCTGCTCTCGAATAGCCTTTAGCAATCAAGGTTCCAGCTTGGAAGTTACGGGAATGTGGGCTTGTACAAGTTACAATTAAATCTCCTACTCCACTTAAGCCAATAAAGGTTAATGGATCTGCTCCTCGAGCAGTACCAAGTCTTGATATTTCAGCTAAACCTCTAGTAATCAAGGCTGCTTTTGCATTATCACCATAACCTAAACCAGATATAATTCCTGCGCCAACGGCAATAATATTTTTTAATGCGCCACCTAATTCAACCCCGATGACATCTGTATTGGTATACACTCTGAAATATCGATTCATAAATGCTTGTTGCACTGCTTGAGCAGCTTCAAGATTATCACTTGCCGCTGTTAAAGTTGTCACATCCTGGCGAGCAACCTCTTCAGCATGACTTGGTCCTGATAAGACAACGACATCTTGATAATTATCTTTATTTAGTACTTCTGTTAATACTTCGCTGATTCTTAGTTGCGTATTCATTTCCAAACCTTTCGAAGCATGCACAATCACTGGTGCTTGCGCTTGATCTTCAAGTAATGGATTTAATTCTTGTGCCATTTGTCTCATGGCATTGGTTGGGACAACTAATATAATCATTGATGCATTAGAGACAGCTTCAGATAAAGAAGTCGTTGCTTTAATTTCTTTCGGTAAAGATACATTGGGTAAATACTTTTCATTTGTATGTGTTTGATTTATCTCATCGATAATCGTTTGCTTTCTACCCCAAAGAACTGTGTCATGTTTGTTCTCACTTAATACTTTGGCTAAAGCACTTCCCCATGAACCTGAACCAATAATAGCAATCTTCATTATTCATCCTCATTTCTAACAACCCTTGATCGGTCATCTGTGTAGTAAGGCACCAGGTCTTTCCCTTTTAGACGAATCCAAAGTACAAGACCAATACCAATAACTACTAGAATAAGCGACAAGATTTGAGAAACTCGTAATGGACCGATATATAAACTATCTGTTCTTAGGCCTTCAATCCAAAAGCGTCCAATACCATACCAAATCATATAGAATGCAACGAGTTCACCACGTTTGAAGAAATCTTTACGGGGTCTTAGTAGGAGTAAGGCAATTAGACCGACTAAATTCCATAAAGACTCATATAAAAACGTCGGGTGATAATAAGTCCCATTAATATTCATTTGTTCAATAATAAAATTAGGCAGAGCTAAGTTTTCTAGAAAAGCTTTTGATACCGGCCCCCCGTGGGCTTCTTGGTTCATAAAGTTACCCCAACGCCCAATCAGTTGACCAGCAAAAAGTGCGGGTATCGCAATATCGAAGACATTAATGACACTGAGTTTGTATCTTTGACACAGTACATAAATTGTTATCGCACCACCGATAACACCACCGTAGATGGCCATTCCACCTTCCCAAACTCGGAATATACTTAATGGATCAGACAGATATGAGTTTGAAGAGAATATGACATAATAGATTCTAGCCCCTACTAAACCAAAAATCACTGTCCAAAAGAGCAAATCAAAAGACGTATCTGAATCAATTCCCTTACGGCTTGCTTCACGCGTAAATAAAATGTATCCGACTAAAATAGCCAACCCAATTATAATTCCATACCAACGGACCGGCCAGCCAAATAATTCAAAGGCAATCGGATCAATCGCTAAAAAATTCAATCCCATTCTATTGTTCCCCCACGGTTCTCTTGGATTAAATCACGTAATTTACTATTAAACGTTACTTTCGCATCATAACCCATTTGAGTCGCACGGAAATTCATTGCCGCAGATTCAACAATCGCAGCTAAGTTTCGCCCAGTTTTAACTGGGATACGAATCGAAGGCACTTGAACTTCGAATATTTGCTCATACTCTTTATCATAACCAAGGCGGTCATATTGTGTGTTTCCGTCATCCAATACTAAGTTGATAATGAGCTCTAATCGTTTACTACGACGAATCGCAGATACACCGTACAAGCTCATAATATCAATAATACCTAAGCCACGAATTTCAATCATGTTTTGTAGGATTTCTGGGGCTTCACCGTTTAAAGTCAATTCATCAATTTGATACAGCTCTACACGGTCATCCGCAATAAGTCGATGCCCTCGTTGAATCAGCTCTAAACCAATCTCAGACTTACCAATACCACTGGATCCAACTAACAATACCCCCATACCAAAGACTTCCAAAAAGACACCATGCTTTGAAAGTCTTTCAGCGAGTTTTCTCTCGAGATAATTCGTAATATTTGCTAACACCCGACTTGTTTTGGATCTAGCTGATAAGATAGGAATACCTAAAGAGTCCGCAACTGGGATTAATTCTTCAGGTATATCAATCTCACGTGATACGACAATCGCTGGCGTCTCATCCGTACACATTAATGAGAAGATATTTGATCTTTCTTCGGATGTCTTTTCACTTAAAAACGACATCTCAGTGCGTCCAATTAATTGGATACGTTCATGTGGATAATATTCTTTGTAACCTGTTAAAATAAGCCCAGGTCTTGAAACTTCACTTGAATAAATTTTGTTTGCTTTATACTCTTCACCATATATTAAATTGATATCTAACGTGTCTACTAACTCTTGTACAGTTACTGCATTAGTCATGACGTATATTCCTCCTGTGAATGATCTTATTTACTTCTAAATGTTATCACACAACTGCCCAACAATCACGAACCAAATATTAAATCATAACTTATATAGTAAAAAAATCTACACCTGCTTAATACAAGCAAGTGTAGACTTAGTTCAATTTATTTAATTTCGTTTAATTAGAAGTCATCCCAATTATCATTATCTTCGGGTGTTACATCTTTAGGTTTATTATTCGAAGAAGGTCTATCTGAACCGAATGGATTCGATTTTCTACTTTGACCACCATTAACTTGATAGTCATAAGGTAAGAGTAGCCCTAAAAGAATATATAACCAAAATCCTGATGACCCTACCCAAAGCAGGATAAAGAAGATTACTCGAACAATTGTCGGGTCAATATTGAAATATTCAGCTAATCCCCCACACACACCCATAATATGTTTATCTGTTGATGACTTAAATAATTTTTCACTTTGATTTGACATTTTATATCCCTCCATAATTTTTAATGTCTTGTTATGTTTATTATAACTCTTTTTTACTATCTTTTAAAAATATATCGCCAGAAGTTGTTGTGATGTTAACCATTGCATTATCTGTATCACCTGATACAATTCGATGGTAATGTGCTTTTTGTTTAGTTGGATGCTCGTCAATACTTTCAAGATTTGATAAGCGGTTTTTCACTTCACCGTGGGTAGTCTTACTGTCAATGGTTAAATTCATTTGACTTGGCAGCGATAACTTAACATCCCCACTCACTGTCTTGATTTTAACATTCGCATCATTCGTATCTTTTTTCGTTAGATAAAAGTCACTGTTTAAAGTGTCTGCTGATAAGTTTCGGATGTAACCATTCACTCGAACATCCCCATTTAAGTCACTCATCACTAGTGTATCAATCGGTGAGTTTTGAATATTAATATCACCGTTTAATAATTCTAATGATACTTCATTTGCTGTAACTTTATTTAAGATCACATCTCCATTTTTGTTTTTAACTACAATTTCTTTACTAGTTAAACCATCTAAATCGATTTCGCCGTTCAGCAATTGAATTTGGAATCGATCAACATCTCCTTGAGGGACTTTGATTGTACCGTCAACTGAGAATTTCGGTGATGTCACTTTCAATACAAAGCGGTTATCAATGATACCGATCGTATTTACTTCTTCAAAGTGCTCTTTAGACGTTTCTTCATGGCTACCATGGAATCGTACTTGTGCATCAACGACAATATTGTCACCGTCATGGCTCACTACTTCAACAGAACCATTATATAATTCAATCTCAAAGCGATTTACTCCTTCAACGGGATACGTAAATTCATAATCTTGTGAACTTGTCTTGATCCATGGTACTTGGAAAGAAACATTAACATCTTTTAAGTTAAAGTTCTCTAAAAATGATTTAGATTGTTCTGTGACGAATGAACCCCATTTTTTACCTTCACGGGATGCTTCTTTTCCAAAGTGTGTGGCTGCTTCAGCAAATTTCTCTGAACGGTTATTGAAGAATTCTTTGAAATCTTGCTTGTTAGATTCTTTACTCCAGCCTAAGGCCTCTTTTTCTCTTTGTAATTCAGTAAATTCACTTTGTAAAATATCTAATTCAGCTTGAATGTGATCTCTTTTTTCAATAGTATTTGCTTTTTGTTCAATCATTTCAAGGGTTAAATCATCTAATTCTTCAAATATCTCAATCTCACGTATGCGTTGTTTGCAGATTACTAATTTTTCATTCTCTTTAGCTATCTTTTCGTTCAATGCTTGAATTTCAGTGTTAATTTCTGCTAAACGTGCTTGATTATTCTTAACTTTCTCAGTATCTTCAGTTTCTTCAAACTCAGACCATTCTTCAGAGTCGGCCTTTTTCTCAGTGCTATCCTTAAAGTAGTCACCCATACATTTAGCAAAGTCTTTTCCTTGATTAAAGACTTCTTCAAATGTCTGATTAATACTTGCTTCTGTCTCTTTCTCAGTGTCGTCTGGTGTTTGAGTCGTTTTTTCATCTGTTGTTGTCGTTGATTCTGATAAAGTATCATTATTTGATGCCGCTTCTAATAAATCAAGTGCTTCTTCCATAGAAATAACATTTTGTTTTACTAGCTCAATTATACGCTCTTTTTCATTCATATCAGTTTACCTCCAATGATTTTTATCTCCTGCTTCTCTACACTTATTATTATGTCATCGATTGTCAAGGACTTCATAGGTCTAGAGCCCTATTTTTACTTAGTTGTAAGTCAATGTATATCCAAATTTGTTAACGGACATATCTTTTGCTTTCGTTCTATCTATATTATGCATGCAAATGGATCTAAATTCATTGGACTATAGACCCATATTTTGAATAAAATAAAAAAGCTAACGGATTTCCCGCTAGCTTTAGTAAATATATTTAGTTAATGATGCCAAATACGAGTGCTGCTAATGCTGCTCCAACAATCGGCGCCAATACTGGTATCCAAGAGTAACCCCAGTCAGAGTCTCTCTTTTGTTTAATTGGTAAGATCGCGTGAGCAATACGTGGACCTAAGTCACGTGCAGGATTAATTGCATAACCCGTTGTTCCTCCTAAAGATAAACCAATTCCGATAATTAAGATACCGACACAAATTGTTGATAAACCTGGGGCAATATCGTATTTCGAAAAGCTTAAGATACCAAACATTAATACAAATGTCCCTAATAATTCCCCAATAAAGTTTGAAACTGTATTGTAAATTTCTGGTCCTGTAGAAAACGTTCCTAAGATGGCTGATGAATCTTCAGTCACATCAAAATGTGGTTTGTATTGTACCCAGACTAAGACAGCTCCTAAAAATGCCCCAAGCATTTGTGCGATTGTATAAGGTATGACTGAACTCCAAGGTGTACTTCCTTCAATAGCGAAAGCGATCGTTACCGCTGGATTTAAATGCGCAGGACTCATATAACCTGAAGCTAAAGCTCCTAATGTTACTGCAATCCCCCAACCAATCGTAATTGATAACCAACCCGCACCATTACTTTTTGTTCCTTTAAGTAAATTCCCAGCAACAATCCCGTCTCCTAATAAGACTAAGATTAACGTTCCTATAAATTCTCCAACTAGCTCTGTTCCCATTTTTTCCCCTTTTACATATTAAATTTTTATTATTTTGCGTTGTTTTTTAATTCTTTTAAATCATTTTCAGCTAATACAGCAGCTAACTCATCTAAGTGTGCTTGTTTTTCTTCTTCAGACCATTCAAAGTATCTTGCCATTTCATTCGTAATTGGAAGTGTTAAATCATCCAGAGTTTCACGCATGAATAGTAAGTGATTTGTTCTTCTTAAGAAATAATCTACAGGAGTTAAAGCCATCTCTTCTCTCATTGTATAATGCAATACCAGTGTATCGCGTAAACTTAAGCCTTCAGCCGCTTCAAGGGTTGTAACTAAGTTGAATACACGTGGTGCATTTGAGCCAAAGACTCTAGCGATATAACTTGCGTCTGCTTTGTCTAAACCACGTTTCACACCTAATTGAGCAAAAGTTTCTAATTCTGAATCCACATTTGCTGGATTTAATTCTCCACCAGAGACTGGATAAGTTTTTGAATTAACTAAAGTAAATTGCTTTTGATATTGTGTTGAAAGAATCTCAATAATTGCTTTCATTGCTCCTTCAGCCATCTTACGGTAATCCGTAATTTTTCCTCCAGCTAGTGTAATTAAGCCGTTATCATCAATATCTAAAGAACTTCCACGAGATACCGCTGAAGGGTCGTTAGCTTTCTCAGACGTACTTGTTTCAATTTGTCCGATAGCTTCTTCAACGTCTTCACGCGTTGTTTCTTTATTTAAGTAAGCACCTACAGTTGAAATTAAATGATCAAAACTCTCATCCGAGATTGAACCATTATTCCCACCATTATAATCGGATGCTTTATTACCTGAAATTAACGGACGTAACCCTGCCCAGCTACTCTCAACATCATGAATTGAAATATTCGCTTCGGGGAAACGATTATTCACAATGCCTAATAAGTAATCAACATCTTCTTGAGTCACTGTTGGATGAGCTAAATCACCTGTGTAATCTGTATCGGTCGTTCCAAAGTATGTTTTATTCTCTCTTGGAATGACAAAGACCATACGCCCATCACCTAAGCCAGTATCAAAGTATGTTGGTTGAGGTACTTTAATCTTGCTATTATCTACGACTAAATGAACTCCTTTAGTTGGACGCATTTGTTGGATTTGGTCATCTTCTTTATTTAAATTACGTACTAAATCACTCCAAGGCCCACTTGTGTTAATTACCGTACGTGCTTTAATTTCAAATGTTTCGCCTGATAACATATCTTTAGCAACCACACCATTAATTTGTCCTTCTTCATTGAATAAAAACGACTCAGCTTTCACACGACTAGCAATGAGTGCGCCATCTTGGTTTGCGCGCTTGATATTCTCAATGACTAAACGCGCATCATTATTGTTGTAATCTAAGTATTGCCCACCACCAACTAAGCCTTCTGCCTTAATTTGAGGTTCACGTTCCAATACTTCTTCTTTCGTTAAAGTTTTATTTGCCAAAGGTGAATTGCTAACGCCGGCTAATAAATCATATAAATCCATGGCTACTTTCAAACGGAACATATTAAATGTCGCATTTGGCTCATCATAAACCGGTAATAACATTGGATCTGCTTTAGGAATATGAGGCGCGATTTGTTGTACAACTGCACGTTCTTGGACAGTATCTGAAACAACTTCAACATCAAATTGTTTCAGATAACGAATGCCTCCATGAACGAGTTTCGTTGAACGACTACTTGTTCCTTCAGCGAAATCCTGCATCTCTATTAGACCTGTTTCTAACCCACTGGCAGCAGCTTGAATCGCCACTCCTGCTCCAGTGATTCCTCCACCGATAATTAATAAATCAAGGGTACGGTCTTGTAACTTCTCAATCGCTCTTTGGCGTGTATCTTTAGAAAATTTCATGATTATTCCTCTCCTTCTTCCATCTCAACTTCATCTTGTGCAAAGACACGTGTCGCATGAACTGCTTTTTTCCAACCTTTGTATAATTGTTCTTTACGTGCATTATTCATTGATGGTGTAAATGTTTCGGCTGTTTCGTTCAATTTCTTAATTTCATCTAAATCTTTCCAGTATCCTACGGCTAAACCAGCTAAGAAGGCAGCACCTAGAGCAGTTGTCTCTAAGTTTTTAGCGCGAGCAATTTCTGTTCCGATAATATCTGATTGGAACTGCATTAAGTAATTATTCATTGCAGCCCCACCATCTACTTTTAATAAAGGTATTTTAATCCCTGTATCCATTTGCATGGTGTCAATAACGTCTCTCACTTGATACGCGATGGACTGTAGTGTTGCTTTAATAAAGTCTTCCTTCGTTGTCCCGCGTGTTAATCCAAAGACAGATCCGGTCGCATCTGAATCCCAGTAAGGCGCACCTAAACCTGTAAAGGCAGGAACAACATATACTTCATCATTATTGCTTGAGTTTCTTGCATAATCTTCAGACTCAACTGAATCGCTAAACATACGCATTCCGTCACGTAACCATTGAATGGCACTTCCGGCAATAAAGATTGACCCTTCAAGAGCATAATAGATTTTTCCGTTAATTCCATAACCAATTGTCGTTAATAAATTATTCTTAGATAATTCAAAATCCTCTCCAGTATTCATAATAATAAATGAACCTGTTCCATACGTGTTTTTGACCATTCCTGGTTCAAAAGCTAATTGACCAAATAAGGCTGCTTGTTGGTCCCCAGCCATACCACTAATAGGCACTTCTCCACCATAGAAGTGGAACGGTTTCGTTGTCCCGTATACTTCCGAGTTAGATTTCACTTCTGGTAGTAAGCTACGAGGAATATTTAACAACTCTAAAATCTCGTCATCCCACTCTAAATCCTTAATGTTATAAAGCATCGTTCTAGAAGCATTAGAGTAATCAGTGACGTGAGTCGCTCCATCTGTTAATTTCCAAACTAACCATGTATCAATTGTCCCGAATAATAATTCACCTCGCTCAGCCCGTTCTTGAGCGCCCTCAACATTATCTAAGATCCAACGAATTTTTGTCGCTGAGAAATACGCATCTACGATCAAACCTGTCTTTTGGTGAATCATATCTGCATGACCGTCTTGTTTCAATTGTTCAGCGATATCCGCTGTTTGTCTAGATTGCCAAACAATCGCGTTATAAATAGGTAATCCTGTCTTTTTATCCCAAATAACAGTCGTCTCACGTTGATTCGTAATTCCGATTGCACTAATATCTGATGGTTTAATACCGCTTTCAATAAATGCCCCCGCAATGACTGATTGAACTGAGTTCCAAATCTCATTCGCATTATGTTCAACCCAACCTGCTTTAGGAAATATTTGAGTAAACTCTTTTTGATAACTCGCTACTTTTCCGCCCTGTTTGTTAATTATCAGCGCTCGTGAACTCGTCGTACCTTGATCAATCGACAAAATATACTTTTCTTCCATCTTAATCCCCCTATTAATCTGTAAGCAATTATTATTTATGTTTAGAAATCGCTTTCTTTGTGATTATATTGTATCTCTTAAAGTTAATTTGTAACTATCGCGTTTTTTAGAATTATTTAAAAAAATGAGAGCGCTGTCCAAAAAAGATGAAACACTGGCTTCAAGAATTAAAGTCAGTGTTTCAAATAATAATTAATTTTCGCTATTAAATAATCTTTGAATGATGATTTCTAATTGTCTCATATCAAAGTGATTTGGCAAGCCTTTGAGGTAATAGTAGGGAACCGGATAATCTCTGTCATAAGCATTAGAGACAATTAAATTAAAGTATTTTCTTTTGTCATATATTTCCACACTTACTAAACGATTGACCTCAAGCCTTTGACGCATGACTGATAGTATCGGTAATTTTTCTGTTTCATCACCAATAAGGTCTAGCCCGATACTTATTGTCATAGGCATCTGGTAAACAACATAAGACAGCACTTCTGTTAAGGTCCATTCTGCCTCCTTATAAGCATCACCTAATTCTTTTTGGTCGTAGTGATAGATATTTGTGATGACATCCTCAAGTAAGGGGATCGCTAGGTCTTCATTTTCTAGATTCATGCCATGTTTAATGAGTGATCGATCTAACTCATAATCAATGCTACGTTCAATAATTGCACCTTTAAAGAAGTATAATCTCCCAAGTATTTGGTTTAATGAATACATTCCTTGTTCATTTAGATTTTCTTGGCTTGAAACCGTTGAGCGAATATATTGCAAGCCCGTTGTTGTCGCCTCACTAACTGGCCCACCGTAACCTAAACTTCTTTCCATGACAAATGCAGGTAGAATAGACATTGTTGTCATAAACATAAACTGACACATAGCCTCTTCCTCTTCACTTTCTAGGGCATAGCGACTTAAAAATACTAGCGTGTTCTGTCGAATTTGTTGATAGAAACGATGTGAATAATAAGGTTTCATCAACTCTTTTAAAGCGCTAAAATCCTTATATTTAACGCCCATTCTTTGACGCGTTATCATGAGCCATAAACCTATTTCTGCTTCTCTATACGCAAAAGTATCCTGCCCCCAAAGCTGTTGAAAAGAACGAATCACTTGTTGACTTTCTTTTGATTGTGCTAATTTACTTAATCGTTTTTTAGGTTCGACTAGAGTATATAAACGAAAGTAAAAATAGCGAATCTGATGTTCAGGACCTCTAATACGCCCACTTCGAACGGCTAAATAAAATTCTTCTAGTAATACATTCAAAGAAACTAATTGACGGTGAAACGTCGCTTCACTAATGAGTAATTCTTGTGATAGCTTTTGAACCGTATACTCTTCGACTTTAAATAAATAGTCCAGAATCTGATATTTTAAAGAATAAGGTAAGAATAGTTGCACGATATCTTGCTTTGTAACATGTGGTCCCAAGTTTAATCCTAGGCGGTCATTGATGAGCTGAATACATAATGGAAAACCTTGTGAATCGGCTAATTCATTCAAATCTTCGACGTATTTTAATAAAGTCACTTTCGACAAGGCTGTTTGCGCCATTGCCTCTTTAATTTCGAGATCCGTCGAATGATTAATTAATGTAGATAATAGAACCCATAGGCCACGCTCACGTTTCTCAAATAAATCTTCAATTACCATCTAAAAACACCTCACTCATACGCTTTTGATAGCTCTTTAAGGCACAAGCATAAATACACTCACTCATTGAAAATTCTCCTCTATAAAAAAGTCGATCTTGAAAAGCCAGTGCTTCATCTGTCATTTGTGCATTTATCGAAATCGCGAGTAAATCAGCCAGAGTTAAAATATCACTTTGTGAATAAACTTGCGCTCCAATCAACTGTCCTGTTTCTTTCTTTGTGATGAGTTTAACCGTTATCTGAGATGGATTTTCTTTTGATAATTCTTTCTCAAGCATCGTTGTTTCAATTGGATAAAACAATGCAGCTTCTTGCTCTGTTAAGCCCACACTGACCATGTATAAGCCGAATAATTGACTTCCGGTCACTCGTAAAGATTGGGGCACGGTGCTTGTTTTTTGATAGAGATTCATCGCCGCAATTTTCCCGCTAAGATAGGCATGGTTCACTAATGGTAAATAATAATCTGTCTCTGTATAAGCATAAGGCGCTCGAATTAAATCCCCCACTGCAAACACATCAGCCATACTCGTCTGTAAATATTCATCCACTTCGATTGTTTTATCTAAATGGCAATGAACTTGATCTTCAATTAACTTTGTATTGGGACGGAAATTCACAGCGAGCATCACATGGTCTGTCAGTATTTCAATATCTTGTGATAATATAACGTTTAATTCTGTATCCTGTGAGTGAATGCTTTCGACATAATGTCCTTTAATCACGTTGATGCCACTTTCTTGTATTTTTTCCTCTAATAATTGAGTCATATCTGAGTCGAAATATTTGAAAGCCAGTTGATCAGAAGCTTCAACTATGGTCACATTTTTAGCAACTTGCTTGAAAGCATCCGCTGCTTCAAGACCAATTTGCCCTCCACCAGCAATGAGAATCCGTTCTGCCCCTTCAATTTCCTGTAAGGCCTTCTTACTCGCTTCTAACGTTTTCGTCGTTAACACTTGAGGATGATTTGAACCCAAAATACGTTCTGAAATTGGACTTGAGCCCATAGCCAAAATCAGCTTGTCATAGCGATAACTTTCATGTGTATTTTCATCTTCTACTAAGAGTGATTTATTTGCCAAATCAATATCTAATACTTCATTGTTTAGTAATAACTCAACCCCACTAGCTTCTAATTGTTCTTCGTTAATAAATGTTTTATCACTTAAATGTTTTAATTCTTCTTTTAACAATAAATTTAAACTACTGGGGATATGTCCAATATTTCCTTCTTTCTCAATGATGAGTACTCGTTTATTGGGATATAATTGCCTAGCTGTCAAGGCAGACGATACTCCAGCAAAGGATGAGCCAACGATAATTATTTCTGCATGATTCAAAGCTTACCACTCCCTTTTATATGTGTAACGTTTCCAATTTCGTTCTATCTTTTATAGTATAACAAAGCGAATTCCTCGAGTCACTTGTTCAAAGAAGATTAAGTGAATTCAGCTAGTCATAAAAATGGGAGGCTTCTAAAAGTTCGAATCTCCGCATAAAAAAGCCCAACCTAGTGGTAGTGCCACCACTAGGTTGGGTTCTTGATATGAGGACATTGTTGAACGCCTCAATCATTTCGATTATTTATCTTTATCCATGACGTATTTTAAATATTGTCCTGTAAAGCTGCCTTCAACTTCAGCCACTTCTTCAGGAGTTCCGGTAGCGATGACTTCTCCACCACGGATCCCCCCTTCAGGACCCATATCGATAATGTAGTCAGCTGTCTTAATAACATCTAAGTTATGCTCAATCACAACGACGGTATTACCTGCATCTACTAAGCGATTCAATACTGTAAGTAATTTCTTAATATCATGTGCGTGTAAACCAGTCGTTGGCTCATCTAAGATATAGAATGTATCTCCTGTTGAAACACGTTGTAGTTCAGAGGCAAGCTTCATTCTTTGTGCTTCACCACCAGATAAAGTTGTCGCTGATTGTCCCAATCGCACGTAACCTAAACCAACATCGACTAAGGTTTGGATTTTGCGTTTGATTTTCGGAATCGCATCAAAGTATACTAAAGCTTTATCAATCGTCATATCTAACACATCTGAAATTGATTTCCCTTTATATTTGATTTCAAGTGTTTCTGAATTATAGCGCGTTCCATGACAAACTTCACATGGAACATACACATCTGGAAGGAAATGCATCTCGATTTGCTTAATTCCGCCACCTTTACATGCTTCACATCGTCCGCCCTTAACGTTAAAACTAAAACGGCCTTTATCATATCCACGTATCTTCGCTTCATTTGTTTGAGCAAATAACCCGCGAATGTCATCGAATACACTAGTATATGTTGCAGGGTTACTTCTTGGTGTACGTCCAATTGGACTTTGATCAATATCAATGACTTTTTCAAGCCCTTCAAAGCCCTCTATGGATTCGAATTTACCTGGTCGTTCTTTTGTACTTGTTAAGCGTTTTGCTAATGCAATTTTTAAAATGCTGTTCACTAAACTACTTTTACCTGAACCAGACACTCCAGTAACACAAGTGAATCGCCCGATTGGGAAAGACGCTTCAACATTTTGCAGATTATTTTCTTCTGCTCCTTTGACTGTTACCCAACCTTTATCTTCATTGCGTCGAGTTTTAGGCACTTCAATTTTTTCTTTTCCAGATAGGTATTTACCTGTTAGAGAATTCTCATCAGCTTGAACTTCTTCAGGCGTTCCAATAGAAACAATTTCTCCGCCTAATTCACCGGCACCTGGCCCAATATCAATTAAGTAATCTGCAGCCATCATTGTTTCTTCATCATGTTCAACAACAACGAGCGTATTACCTAAATCACGCATTCTTTGTAATGATTGAATTAAACGAGCATTATCTCTCTGATGTAAACCAATTGAAGGTTCATCCAGGATATATAATACCCCACTTAAGTTCGAACCAATTTGTGTCGCTAGACGGATCCGTTGCGACTCTCCACCTGAGAGTGAACCTGCTACTCGACTCATTGTTAAATAATCCAGTCCCACTTCATTTAAGAAAGTCAATCGATCATCGATTTCCTTAATGATTGGATCGGCAATCATCGTATCAGTCACTGAGAAGTCAATAGTTTCAAAGTGTTTTTTAGCATCACCAATTGACATTGCTGTTACTTCGGCGATGTTTTTGTCTGATACACGAACGGATAAGGCTTCTTCATTTAAGCGAGTACCTTTACATGTTGGACACGTTAATTCATGCATATATTCTCGCATAACATCACGCGTGTAGTCAGAATTTGTGTCATTATAACGTCTTTGAACATTATTAAAGACACCTTCAAACGTATTCTCCGTCGTCTTCGTTTCGCCTCGCATTGTTTTGAATGTGAACGAAAAAGTTGCGTCCGGATCTCCGTATTTTAACACTTCTTGTTGTTCACTGGTTAAACCTTTATATGGAACATCCGTTGGAATATTATTTTGTTTTGAAAATTGATCGATCATTGATGGATAATAATTTGAACTAATTGGATTCCAAGGTGCAAAAACACCTTCTTCGATGCTTAAGCTATCATCCGGAATAATCAATTCTTCATCGACTGTTAAACGTGAGCCTAAACCATCACAACTTGGACAAGCACCAAATGGTGCGTTGAAAGAAAAAAGTCTAGGTTCTAATTCATCGATGGAGAAATCACAAAACGGACAAGCAAAATGTTCATTAAAGTACATTTCTTCTTCCCCGATAACATCAATAACCATGTAACCTTCAGAGAATAAAAGTGCTTGTTCAACTGAATCAAATAAACGTGATCTCACGCCATCTTTAATAGCTATACGGTCAACAACCACTTCAATCGTATGTTTTTTATTCTTTTCTAATTCGGGAACCTCTGATACATCATAGATTTCCCCATCAACACGCACACGGATATAGCCATCCTTGCTTATTCTTTCTAATAATTTCTTGTGTTGTCCCCGTTTGTCACGCACAGCAGGTGATAGAATTTGGATACGTGTTCTGTCTGGTAATTCTAAGATTCGATCTACCATTTGCTCTGGGCTTTGTCGTTCGATTGGAATATCGTGATTTGGACAATAAGGTGTCCCCACTCGAGCATATAGAAGTCTTAAGTAGTCGTTAATTTCTGTTGCTGTTCCGACAGTAGAACGTGGATTTTGACTGGTTGTTTTTTGGTCAATTGAGATTGCTGGGCTCAAACCTTCAATAGAATCTACATCTGGTTTATCCATTTGTCCTAAAAACTGTCTAGCATATGCAGATAAACTTTCTACATATCGTCTTTGTCCTTCGGCATATAAGGTATCAAAAGCTAACGAGCTTTTTCCTGAACCAGATAAACCAGTCATAACCACTAATTTATCTCTAGGAATTTCTACATCGAGATTCTTTAAGTTATGTGTTCTTGCGCCTTTTACGATTATATTTTTTTGAGCCATATATAACTTTCTCTCCTCAATAATGTTGTATTTACCTTTTGTAAGTATAACACAAAACTCAAACATTTGTTCGTAAAAAGATTGCAAATAGAAATCGAGTAGGAGACTAGCCATTATTTGACTAGTCGACCTCTCACACCACCGTGCGTACGGTTCCGTACACGGCGGTTCAATACCTTGCGTAAGCAGACTCTACCAATTCGCTTAGTGGAACTAAG
>NZ_JBGQQZ010000030.1:0-28499 GCF_045528575.1 Ruoffia sp. FAM 24228 | reverse complement strand
TCATCGATTGCACACAAACGGAACACGATTCCACGGAAATCCTTACACTACCGAACACCGTTGGAAGTATTTTTGAGTTACTTAGATGAAGCAGTTTTGTCTAGCTTAATTTGACAAATCAAAGTTAGTAAAAATATTGACGGACTGTTTATTAATATCAATAAGAAAAGGAGACATTGATGTTCTTTTAGAAGTGGCTGTTTGTGTCTATATTTTAAATTTGTCTGGTAAAGTAGATCGCTTAATTATGGAGATGACATTTCAAACAATTAAAGACAATCAAGCAAAAGACGGATTTATATATCCTACAACAATGAGTAAGCAAAACTTTACCAATCATAAAGAACAGTTTGATTATGTTTATCATACAACTCTTGTAGGTAAATTACTGAAAGAGGTTATTGAAAATTGACTCCAGATACAATTATAAGTAATAAACAGAGAATTAAAGAATATTTATCAGTGAATGAATATATGTTATCCCCGAAAAGTGCAATACAAGTACTTGAGGGTTTTAGAGGAGAAGTCATTTCTTCTTTTTTATATAATCTTAGTAGGTTTGATGAATTAACCTTGAAGCAATTAAGTTGTTTAAAATCATGTAATCATGTAGTAAAAGCAATTATTATTGATCAATTATTTAGAAATGAGTTAGAGGATATATTAAAAACCTTAATCATTGCTTATTTTGTTCTTTCACACACAGACTTAATTTTTTTGATTAATTTATTACATTCCCTTTTGATATTTAATCCAGATTATTCACTCAATTCCCAAGAGAAAGAATTATATAAGCATTACAATCCCATCTTACAGCAATTAATGAAGGAGTAGATTAAATGAAAAAGCGAATTATAAAAGCCACGCCCATACTGATTATAAGTTTAATAATTATTTTTCTTTCAAGTATTGTTGGCGTGTTGATACCGATATCTGTAAGTGCATTGGTGGAGGAAGTTCGCTTAATCAACTTTCTATCGCCGATTGTTTTAACTATTATTTTATTTATTCTTCAAGCAATTATGGTAGCAGTGGGTCATACAATGATGGCACGTGATGGAGATTATCAAATTAAGCACATGCGAAATAGTTTTATGAATAGATTACTTCACGCCCCAAAGGCTTTTTTTGATTTAAATAGTCCTAGTGAGTTAGCGAATAGAATTATTAATGATACTAATCACATTCAACAATTCATTACACAATCATTACCAACATTTATCTCAAGTATTGTGACGGTAGTAGGTACACTCATCGCTTTACTGTTTTTAGACTGGCAATTAACTAGCATACTTCTAATATCTTTACCACTCGTTGCAATTCCTTTGATTCCTTTAACGAAATTAAGTTCTCGTTACTCAATTCGACAACAAAACTCTTTGAGTAGACTGAGTAGCTTGATTTTAGAATATTTACAAAATATGTCTTTAATAAAGAGTAGTGTAGCTGAGGAATTCGC
Organism: Ruoffia sp. FAM 24228; assembly: GCF_045528575.1. NCBI lineage: Bacteria > Bacillati > Bacillota > Bacilli > Lactobacillales > Aerococcaceae > Ruoffia > Ruoffia sp. FAM 24228. Next base: position 27,040 of record NZ_JBGQQZ010000030.1, on the reverse strand, counting down.
ATACAAGGAAGTTCAAGGTTATACTGAAGACTTAAGGCATATTTCATCAAAAAACACTACACTATATGCAGTTGTACAACCTATTGGGTTACTTCTTATATTTGGTTCAATTGCCTTAATCTTCAGTTATGGCGGTCTAAGGGTTAACCAGGGAACTCTATCAGTAGGAACTTTAATTTCATTTTTAATTTATTTATTTCAATTAATTAATCCTTTAGGATCTTTTTCAGGTTTTTTTGCCCAAAAAGGGAAGATGGAAGGGGCCATACAGAAGCTATCGAAAATACAAGATATTGAGGTAGAAAATCTGGATGAAGGCAAACTATTCAATTACGGAGAAATTAATTTTATAGATGTATCATTTGGTTATCCAAAGATAAACACGAATTCAGAGGAATTAATTGTGAATATGAAATCAATATATTCTGATGAATTAAACCTAATGCCCATTTTGGAAGGTGTTAGCATGACTTTTAAAGAAGGAGAGAAGACTGCGATTGTAGGTCCTTCTGGTGGAGGGAAGTCAACAATATTAAATCTATTAATGCAATTTTATCCCATTAAAAATGGTAAGATTATCTCAAAAGAGAATGAGATTGATTCTTTTAAACTATCTGATTGGCGCGACAACATCTCCATTGTATCTCAAGATATTTCAATTCTCAGTGGAACTATAAGAGAAAATTTAGTATTTGGTTTAGATTACTCTCCAAGTGAAAATCAAATTCAGTACGCAATTCGATTCGCTCATCTAGAAGAAACGATAGCAAAGCTGCATGATGGGCTAGAAACGGTGGTAGGGGAAGCAGGGTCAAGACTTTCAGGTGGACAAAAGCAAAGAATACATATTGCTCGAGCTGTCCTAAGAGACACACCAATCCTCTTGCTAGATGAAGCGACGTCAAACTTAGATGCGGATGCGGAGTATCAAATCAATCAGAGTTTACAAAGATTAATGGGTTCAAAAACGACGATTGTTGTTGCGCATCGCCTCTCAACGATTATGGATGCGGATAATATTTATTTTATTGATAATAAAAAAGTAACTGGAAGTGGAACTCATTCAGAATTACTTAAAACGCACGCTTCATACGCAAGATTTGTGAAAGAACAATTATTGAGTAATGAATAGTCAGCTCAATACATCATTTTAGTATAATAAACAGACCAAGGCGATAAAGATGACAGAGCTTATTCAATGCAAGATAAGTGATGTTGAACAGTTACAAGTTATTAGCATTAAAATGTTTATTGATACATTCAAAGACCAAAATACCGAAGAAGACTTAAAGGTGTAATTGGACCGAATTTATGTACTCCCTCAGCATAAGCGTAAAGGCTATGGGAACCAGCTACTGGAATTCGCTCACGCTCGTGCAAAGGAACTTAACTGAACTGGAATTTGGATAGGGGTGTGGGAACATAATTATAATGCGTTAGCTTTCTATGAGAAGATGGGCTACCAACGGGTTGGTGAGCACACGTTCTATATGGGATACGACGCGCAGATGGATTACATTATGTTGAAAAAATTATAGAAGGCACCCTGATTATTAGAATAAATTCTAATGATAAGGGTGTTTTAATATTCTCTGATATCAAGACAGGGCTTTTTGTGCTGTTATATCAACATTTACGTGATATTGAAGTGCGCCTCAAATAAATTAATTAGAAATAAATGAGATAAAAAGGTTGTTTTTAATTTATAATCATTTATACTAATCTCAAATAAAAGCAAAGGAGCCTACTCATGAATAATCTAAACTCATTACAATTAAATAGCTTATTATTAGACGCAGCATTATTACTCAGGTTCTATGTGGTGTGCTAATTAAGCATGTCCCGCAATGGACATTATATTTACAAAATAATTACATAAGTTGAATGACAATTAAGGGCTTAGAGGTACAAGGGGCTAAAAAGTATGAAAAATAAATATCTATTATCATTTGTTATATTTTTATTGATTATTTCTATTAGTTCTATTCAAGTTTCAGCTGATGGATTGGGCGAACTTGTTAAGTTAACCGATGAACAGCAAGAGATATTTTCTTTACTTCGCTTAAGACAAACTAATTTCTATTCAATCGATTATGAAAACTCAAATTCATCATATATTATACGATGGGAAAAATTACAAAATGATGGAAATTGGCAGGCGATGGAATTAATAAATGAAAAACATGATGGCGGTAATTTACAGGTGGCGATCAATCTTGAGGATTTTATTCGTATAGGTATTCGATCAGAGGATGGCACATTAAATACTTATGAATTTCTTTCTTCAAGTTTGCCTAATCGTATTGAGAGAGAGAATAGCAGAGAATCTTTATTAGGCGATTGGAAAGATACTATTGAGATAGAAGCTAATAATCGAGAGCCATTAACAATCCTTATTTTAGCAGACTCTAATCATATGTACTCTTTAAATTACGAAGAAATCAATTCTGATTATGAGAACCCAGAGTTCGATGTGGAAGGCGTAAAGGATGTATTTGCGCTGACAATTGAATTTGTAGAGACAGAGTAATAATTTTCCTTGTGAAGAAGCCAACCGAACAGTTGGCGGAATAAGTATAGTATAATAACCTTCATTCTTAGGAAATATGTTAAGGATGGAGGATTTTTTGTTATAATTAATGAGTGAGTATTATGTAACGAGGTGATAAAGATGGCAGAACTGATAAAATGCAAACCAAGTGATGTTGAACAATTACGCGATATTAGTATTGAAACGTTTGTTGATACATTCAAAGACCAAAATACCGAAGAGAATTTAAATGAATATTTAGAACGGGCCTACTCTATTGAGCAACTAACGTCTGAAATCAACCAGGTTGGTACAGATTTTTATTTTCTGAAGGATTCAGACTTGGTCGTTGGCTACTTAAAGCTGAATATTGATGATGCGCAATCAGAGAAAGATAATCCGCTAGCATTAGAGGTAGAACGAATTTATGTACTACCACAGCATAAGCGTAAAGGCTATGGAAGAGAACTGTTGGAATTCGCTCATGCTCGAGCAAAAGAACTTAACCGAACTGGTATTTGGTTAGGGGTCTGGGAGCATAATTATAATGCCTTAGCTTTCTATAAGAAGATGGGCTTCCAACGAGTTAGTGAGCATACTTTCATTATGGGAGACGATGCGCAAGTGGATTATATTATGCTAAAAGAGTTATAGAAGGCACTCTCATTATTAGATTGGATTCTAATGATGAGAGTGTTTTTAATTTTATAAAATTAAAATATTCTCCTTTGTATTGATTTAACAAGGGCATAAGGCAATTTTGTTTCAACCTAAATTAGTTAATTAAAAATAAATGAGATAAAAAGGTTGTTTTCTAATTAATCATCATTTATACTAGTTTCAAATAAAGCGAAGGAGCCTACTCATGAATAATCTAAACTCATTACAATTAAATAGCTTATTATTAGACGCAGCATTATTACTCAGGTTCTATGTGGTGTGCTAATTAAGCATGTCCCGCATAGGACGAAAATCTTATGCGGGAATAATAAGTTTAGATAACATGGGACGCTGTGTTGTATCTTTGAACCTGCTAAGATTTTCGTCATTCTTAGCAGGTTTTTTGTTTTTATAAATTTTAGGAGGATACAACATATGAAACATATTAAAAAAATTATTGTGGTGATGATTGTCGCAGTAATTGGAATTCAAGTTTACAATCAATATACCTCAAATGTTACAGGAGAAGCCCAGGAAGATAAAGTTTTGAACTTATCCGTTGCTTCAGATCCAGTTATGGATCCAGCTTTTGTAACAGATTCTTATTCCATGCCAATGATTAAGAACATTTTGGAAGGTTTGACTCGTCCAACGAATGACGGTGAGATCGTACCGGCAATGGCAGAATCATGGGATGTGAGTGAAGACGGTAAGACGTATACATTCCATCTTCGTGAAGGGATTCAGTGGAATAATGGTGATCCTGTAACGGCAAATGACTTTGAATATGCGTGGAAACGAATCATTAATCCTGAGACGGCAGCAGCGAATGCGTCTAAGATGTTCATTGTCGAAGGGGCAGAAGCTTACTTTATGGGTGAAGGGTCCGAAGAAGATGTGAAGGTCAATGCCGTGGATGAGGAGACATTTGAAGTGACATTGACTGAACCTGCACCATACTTTATTGAATTAACGGCGCGTCAAACAACGATGATGCCGGTACATCAAGCGACCGTTGAAGAAAACCCTTCTTGGGCAACGGAAGCTGGTGAGGAGTTTGTATCGAATGGGCCATTTAACTTTGTTGAGTGGAATCACAACGGGGACTATACACTAGAGAAGAACGAAGGCTATTGGGATGTTGATAATGTTGACTTAGATGGGGTTTATGTACGTATTATTGAAGATTCAATGACAGCGAACATGAGTTTTGAAAGTGGTGAATTGGACTTTATTGGTATTCCGTTCAATACCATTCCTGCTGATGCGATTGATAGTTATCGTGCGAATGGTGACTTGGATGTGACTGAGATCGGTGCAACCTATATGTACAAGATGAATACAACGGATGAGATTATGTCGAATGTCAATATTCGTCGTGCCTTGTCACTAGCGATTAACCGTCAAGAATTGATTGATAATGTCGTAAAAGGAGAGCAAACGCCAGCTAAAGGTGGCATTGCACCAACTGTTGCTGGCTTTGAAGAAGACCGTGGATACTTTGAAGATGCAGATTATGATATAGCGCGTGACTACTTAGCTCAAGGTATGGAAGAGTTGGGTTATGATGATACGGCCGCTATGCCCATTGTTATTCAAACGAACGATAATGATTCACATTTGGCAGTAGCGCAATTTATACAAAGTGAGTGGGAACGTGAACTAGGTGTTCAAGCAACGATTGAAACAGCTGAGATTAATGTTCATTTTGAAAGTATGAATCAATTGAATTACCAAATCGGACGCATCGGACCAACCGTTGACTTTAACTCAGCTTATGCTTTTCTAGAACATTACTATTCAGCAGATACAGGCCAGAACAGAACGGGTTGGGAGAATGCCGAGTATCAAGAAATTCTCGATAAAGTATTGTTTGAAGAAGATGAAGCTGTGCAACATGAGATGTATATAGAAGCAGAACGCATTCTAATGGATGAGATGCCATTTATTCCAATCTACTACTACAGTAACCCGCAAGTTAAGAGTGAGCGTATGAATAACTTGTTCGTAGATGGTATGGTTGATGTACAATTGAAGGAAGTTACAATAACTGAATAGTCAAGACATATAGAAAGGTGAGTAATAATTATGACAGTAGATTATAAAGCAATCGCAAAAGATTACGCAGACAAATATATGGAGGACTTATTTACGTACTTGCGCTATGAGACCGTCTCAGCGCAAGGTCGTGAAATTCCTGAGACTGCCAATTTTGTTAGAGATACTATTATTGAAGCTGGTGGTGAGAGTGAAATTCTAGGAGATCTAGGGGGGCATCCTGTCGTTTACGGCTATTTCAAAGCCGGCGCTAATGGCAATAGTGACAAGACATTACTATTCTACAACCATTACGACGTTCAACCAGAAGATCCAATTGATGAATGGAAGACAAATCCTTTTGAACCAACGGTTGTTGATGGCAAAATTGTTGCTCGTGGTGTGTCTGACAATAAGGCGAACTTTATGTCGCGGATTGTCGCGGTTAAGGCCATTCAAGATACTGAAGGCGGCTTACCTTGTAATGTAAAGTTCTTTGTTGAAGGTGAGGAAGAGATTGGAAGTCCTAATATTGACAAGTATTTAGAGAATTATGCAGATAAGTTCAGCGCAGATGCCTGTATTTGGGAATCGGGCAGTAAAGATAGCGAAGAGCGAATGGTAATTAGTGCGGGGGTTAAAGGGATTGCCTACTTCGAAGCATCCGTTGTCAGTGCGGATATTGATATTCACTCTTCACAAGCTGCGGTGATTGATAATGGGGCTTGGCGTTTAGTCCATGCTTTAGCAACTTTGCGTGATGCGGATAATAATATTACGGTTGATGGATTCAAAGAAATGCGCACAGAACCAACCGACGTTGAGAAGGCGAGTGTTGCAGCATTTCCTTATAATGAAGCCGCAACGATAGATACTTATGGATTAAAGCAGCCTTTAATTACGGATGGCTTAGATTATTCTGCCCAAGAGGCATTAATTCTTTATCCAACGATGACAATTAGTGGCTTGTTATCAGGTTATACGGGTCAAGGGACGAAGACGGTCCTACCACGTAAAGCGATGGCGAAAATTGATGTGCGACTTGTTCCAGGCTATGAACCTAAAACGGTTTATGATGTGTTGCGCAAGCACTTTGATAATCATGGCTTTAAAGATGTTGACTTGGAGTTATTAACTGGAGTGAAGCCATTTAGAACGGATATATCCGATCCATTCACAGAACAAGTGATAAACTCTGCCAAAGAAGTTTACGGAGAAGAGAATGTCATCTTAGAATTAAATTCTGCAGGAACAGGGCCGATGTATGGGTTCGGAAAATACCTAAATGTACCTATCTTAGGTGCTGGAACAGGTTGGGTCGAGTCTGGCGCACATGCACCAAATGAGAATATTCGGGTTGAAGATTACTATCAAGGTGTAGAGCATATTATTCAGTTGTTACATACATTTGGTGGGGAATAATATGGGGGACTTGGATTCGCCAGCTTGTTTGCTTGAACTGGTGAATCCAAGCCAACTTCGCTAGCTCACACTCTTGAACTGGCGAATCCAGACCAACTTCGCTAGCTTACACTCTTGAACTGGCGAATCCAGACCAACTTCGCTAGCTTACACTCTTGAACTGGCGAATCCAGACCAACTTCGGTAGCTCACACTTCTGAACTGGTGAATCCACATACCACCACCCCCAAAAACACGAAGTCCTCCATAACTTCGTGTTTTTTCGTGTCCCCACTCGCCTACACCTGCCCGCCTCCTTCTTGAGTCCAATGTGTACACATTAAGATTTGTGGTATTATTTGTATAAGAAACTCAGAACAAGTTAACACTGGCAAAGTTTATCAAATGCCGATTTATATAGAAAGAGGTGGAGACAATTGAAGGTTATGATTATTGAGGATGATTTAATAATTGCGCGCGAGTTGGGCAAGGTTTTAGAACGCTGGCAATTCGAGGTGGATATTGTTGAGAATTTTGAACATATAATAGAAGCTTTTAGAAAAAGTCAACCTCACTTAATCCTCCTAGACGTGAATCTACCATATTATAACGGCTATTATTGGTGTGGCGAAATACGTAAAGAATCAGACGTGCCAATTATTTTCATCTCGTCTGTATCAGATCGCATGGATATGATTATGGCAATGCAGATGGGCGCCGACGATTACATTCCCAAACCCATCGACACCCAATTTACCGTCAGCAAAATTCAAGCACTCTTACGTCGCACCTATGATTTCTCTGTCCAGTCCGATGCTTTCGAATACGAAGGTGCCATTCTAGATGTGGCTAAATCACGCATCACCTACAAGAACGCCGAGGCAAGCTTAACCTTTACAGAATTACAAATACTGACAGCTTTATTCCAGCACAAGGGCGAGTATGTAAGCCGGGAAGCAATTCTAGATTACTGCTGGCAGAATAATCAATTCATCGATGACAACACTTTAGCAGTAAACATGACCCGTATCCGGAAGAAACTGCGAGCCATCCAATTAGATTCGTTCATTGAGACCAAGAAAAATTACGGCTACCGATTAAATGCAGAAGGTGAGTCCTTATGATGGGACGCTTTCTTAATCAGAATTGGTGCCTGCTATCAGTGTTTATATTACTGCATCTTGTCATTTGGTTTGTATTTCTACTCTTCTCGCTCCCCATGGATGTATTTTGGGTATTATTTTGGAATTTAACAATTATCATGTCAGTATTTTTAGGCTATCAAATCCTCTCATTTAGAGAAGAGGTGCGCCTCGAAACTAAGGTAGAGCAACTTCAAGAGGAACTCATTGACCTGCAAGACGCCAGTGTTATGAGACAAAACGAATTAGAAGAATACTTTATTATGTGGGTGCACCAGATGAAGACGCCGATTACAGCCAGCCAACTAATACTTAAAAATCCTGACGACGCAACCATACGCAATTTAAGACAGGAAATGGTCTCCATTGAAAATTATACAAATATGGCGTTAAATTATTTAAAACTCTCGAACCCCGCGACAGACATGGTTTTCTCAGAACGAAAACTGGATGATATTATCACCCCACTCATTAGAAAATACAGTCTGCAATTCATTCAACATGGGATTCGACTGCATTACCAACCAATTGAAGCTGAGGTCGTCACTGAAGCGAATTTAACGAGTCTAATGATTGAACAAATTTTAAATAATGCACTAAAATACGCGAAACAAAAGGAAATCTGGATTTCTTATGATTCCCAAAACGCCACCTTAACAATTAAAGATAGTGGTAGAGGAATAAAAGCAGAGGATCTGCCAAAGATTTTTGATAAGGGGTATTCAGGCTTTAATGGACAGTTGAATCAAAAGTCGAGTGGCTTAGGCTTGTACTTAGTTGAGCTCGTTGCCAGACGCTTGACTCAACCAGTTTCCGTGGAGTCGACATTTGGTCAGGAGACACAATTTACGATCCAATTTAATCAAACGTCCTAATCTTTCAAAAGTGTAAGGTTAGGCTCCTTTTTTGTAATGTTAGTTAAAGGCTAGATGTCACGCGGTCGCATATACTTATAACAGAGATTAGCGAATAGACAAAATAATGGAGGAAAATCATGTTATTAGATGTAAAAAATGTAAAAAAAGTATATAAGACACGAGGCAACCAAACGACAGCCTTGCAACAAATTGATTTTGGTGTAAACGAAGGTGAGTTTGTGGCAATTATGGGGGAATCAGGTTCAGGGAAATCAACTTTACTGAATATTATCGCCACTTTTGATAAACCATCTCAAGGAACCGTTCATTTAAAAGGGACAAATATTGCGAATATTAAGAAAAATAAAGTGGCTGAATTTAGACGTGAGCAGCTAGGCTTCGTCTTTCAAGACTTTAACGTATTAGATACTTTCTCAAATAAAGACAATATATTACTACCGATGGTGTTATCAAATGCCAATATTAATGAAATGGAGCGCCGCCTCGCTGAGATTGCGCCAATATTAGGAATTCAAGATTTATTAGAAAAATACCCCTACGAAATCTCAGGAGGACAACGCCAACGCGTTGCCATTGCAAGAGCAATTATTACTAATCCACCTTTATTACTGGCAGATGAGCCTACAGGAGCACTTGATTCAAAATCGTCTGAGCAAATATTAGGCTTATTCAATGAATTAAATCACTTAGGAAATACGATTTTAATGGTGACACACTCAATTCAAGCAGCGTCTTACGCCAATCGCGTTCTATTTATTAAAGATGGGGTCGTATATCACGAGTTATACCGCGGACAGGAAACGAATCAAAACTTTAATGAGCGTATTTCACAAAGTTTAACCATGCTTGCGGATCGAGGTGTGTAAGATGCCACTTTCATTATTAACTAAATTGACTGTTCAAGGAATAGTCAAACGCCGGACCGTTTACTTTCCATATTTTCTTGCGTTAGTCTTAATAATGTCCTTAGATTTTATTATGATTTCATTGATTACCAATGAGTATGTGCAGTCACGACATGCCACATTGCCAACAATCATCCTGATGGGTGTGTTCTTTACGTCCTTACTGGCAGTTATTTTCATTCTGTATGCCAATAATTTTATTCAAAGACAACGGCGAATGGAGTTTGCCTTATATACCGTTTTAGGTTTAGAAGACAAGCATATCCGAAGCGTCATCCTCTTTGAACAACTATTAACTTGGGTGATTGGTAGCCTTGCATCCATTGGGGTTGGTTATGCTTTAGGAAATGTGATGTTTATCGTCTTAAACAGATTAATTCAAGATACTGGTGCTGACTTAATGGATTATCCATTTAGTCCTTTAGCGGCGATTGGAACAATCATTATTATTGGTGGTATCACATTTATTATCTTCTTAATTAATAGTATCCGCTTGGCGAGATTGAACCCATCTGAATTATTAAGCCAAACGCATGCGGGAGAAGCTGAACCGAAATCTCGTTGGTTCATCCTTTTGATTGGTTTAATCACTTTAGTCGCCGGTTATTATGTAGCACTGACAACGACAGATGTTTTAGACGCGCTGTTAAAAGTGTTCATAGCGATCTTCCTAGTGATTATCGGAACTTACGCGCTCTTAACAAGTTTAAGTATTATTTTCTTAAAACGAATGAAAAGGAATAAAAAATATTATTACCAGCCGACACATTTTCTATCGATATCAGGGATGTTATATCGTATGAAAGCGAACGCGACAAGCTTAGCTGGAATTGCGGTCTTATGTACAGGGATTGTGTTAACTCTCGGAACGACTTTAACTCTTTATATAGGTATGGAAGATCAAGTGGAGCAAATGTCGACACATGATATTGAATTGCGGTACATGCAATACGCCGATGGCGCGAGTCCGGAAAATGCGGAAGTAGCTTTAACAAATATCATGGAAGAATTACAAACGCACGGTGATATTAAAGATGTGAGTCTATCTCGAAGTGCCTTTGTCACGGCTATTTATCAAAACAAATCTTTCCAACCAATGCCAGCTCCTAGTGAAACAACTGAGGGTGAGGAACTCTTACCAACTGATTTTGCCTACATCATTGGCGTTCCTTTAGAGGATTTTAACCAGCTCAATGGAGAAAATATTCACCTAGAGCCAGATGAAGTGTTGTTTACAACGACAACTGCAAATATTCAACAAGAACAAGATGATACACTACAATTTGCTGACAAGGAATATCAGGTTCAACAAATCAGTTCTAGTTACATGCCTTTAAACTACATCGGACAAATTGCTTATGTCGTGTTTCCAACCATAGAAGAGGTCGAAAGTTTACTATCAACCTTCCCGAATTATATCAGTACGGGAGAGCGTTCTGAAGCACTATTAGAACAGACGATGGTGTTCAATGCCGTTGATGATTCTGCTCGTGAAAGTATTGAAGCAGCGATCTCAACCGATACAATCTTTGATCAAGGGGACTTGGGTGTAGTTCGAGTCGTAACAAGAACAACAACCTCGCAAGAATTATATACGATGAATGGGGGCTTATTATTCTTAGGAATTATCGTCGGAACAGTTCTAATTATTGGAACGGTCTTAATGTTATACTTTAAACAAGTATCTGAAGGTTACCAAGACCAAGGTAAATTCCAAATTATGCGAAAAGTTGGCTTGCCTGATCATTTAATTAAACAAACGATTCGATCACAAATCTTTTGGATTTTTGCACTGCCAATTATGATCGCAGTCATTCATTCGCTCTTTGCATCAAAAATAATGTTTAATTTACTAGGGCTATTAGCCGTCAATAACATAACAACCTTTATGATCGGTTATGGATCAGTTTTAGCCATCTTTGTTGTCGTTTACTTACTGTTCTACCTCATTACTTCACAAGTCTATTATCGAATTATACATCAATAAAATGACACCCAAACCTAAGTATTCTGCTTAGTGTTTGGGTGTTTATTTGATACAATCATTTTGAAAGTGAGGCGAGCGCGCACATGAAGACAATTGATCAATATGAATTATTTAAGCTTTTACTCAATGACATGGGTGAAACAGGGTGGTGGCCAGCTGACTCAAAAGTTGAGATTATCATTGGCGCCATCATGATACAAAATACCAATGCAGCGAACGCAAAACGTGCGGTTAACAATATCGGAAGCGCCACGCAATTTAACCCACAAGCCATCTTAAATTTACCTTTAGAAACATTAGAAGACTTAGTTCGACCCGCCGGCTTCTTTAAAAATAAAAGTAAAGCGGTCCATTCGGTATTAAATTGGTTTCAAGAGCACGATAACAATCTAGAAGCAATTACAGAAAAATATGAAATTAATTTGCGCCAAGAGTTATTAAAATTACATGGAGTTGGCGATGAGACAGCAGATGTCCTTTTACTTTATGTCTTTGAACAACCGGTGTTTGTCTCGGATAAATACGCTCAAAAACTATATACAGAATTAGGTGTATCAGGGATGGATAACTACAGGGCGATGCGAAAGATAGTCTCTTTAGATAAGCAGTTTACAACATGGGAAGCTAAAGAGTTTCATGGGTTAATTGATGAGTTTGGAAAAATATACTTACGTGGAAAGGGAAATTTTGAAGCGAGCTTTTTAGCCGGCTATCAGTTAAAAATCGAAGAATAATAAACTCCAGCCTCAATCTAGCTTGAAGCGGGAGTTTCTTGTTAAGCATTCTTAAGCGCGACATCGTATGCTTTCTTAGTGTCTGAATCAAATGGCATCCAAATAATTAAATCAAACGCATCTGGGTGTTCGTTCATCACTTCTTTAACTGTCGAAATTGCAATCTCTGCAGCTAGATTCACAGGGAAGTGATAAACACCCGTTGAAATTGAAGGAAAAGCGACTTTGCGAATACCATGTTCCATGGCTAGTAGTAAAGATTGTCGGTAACAACTTTCTAACAAATTCGCTTCGTTAGAGTAACCACCATTCTAGACAGGGCCAACGGTGTGAATAATATGTTCGACGGGGAGATGGTAAGCTTGAGAAATTTTTGCTTCGCCTGTTTGACAACCGCCAAGTGTTCGAGTTTCTTCTAAAAGTTTTGGCCGGCCGCGCGATGAATCGCACCATCGACACCACCTCTGCCCAGAAGGCTATGGTTGGCAGCATTAACAATCGCATCTACTTGATCGACTTGAGTAATATCACCGAGCATTGTTTCAATCATTTTACTCACCTCTTTGCTATAGTATAACACGGATTTGACAGGCTTAAACTATCATTTAATCGAAACAATATTATGCCTTATGCATATATATATTGTTGCAATATTCAATAAACAGAATGAAGGTAGTTGCTGTATTCAAGCTGTTATAATTGACCTTGTCATCTAAATGTAATATGATTATTTATGTAATAATTATGAAGTAGGAGTGAAGAAGATGAAGAAATATATATTAGATGGAATTAATGAAAAAGCGGGTAATAACATGTCTTGGCGTGCGATTTTCGCTGGAGTTGTAACGTTCGTGGCGATTAGTATTTTATTCTCCCTAATTGGAGCAGCGGTTGGCTTTGGCGTACCTGATTTTACAAGCCAAAACCCATTAGATGGTGTCGGGATTGGTTTAGTTATTTGGATCATTATCGCATTAATCGTATCGCTAGCAGTCGCTGGTTATGTAACAGGGATTACAGCTAATCGAGCGGGTTTTATCCATGGTTTCTTAACTTGGGCAGTCAGTGTCATTGTGATGTTTACTTTAATGACATCCGCAGTTGGTATGGCATTTAATTCTTTAGGAACAGTTTTAGGCTATACGGGACAAGCTGCAGGAGATGCAATCTCAGGAACAGCTGATACTGTTGGATCATTATCTCAAGAGGCATTTGATTCAATCGCTCAAGAAATCAATGTTGATTCACAAGATTTAGAACAAACTGTGACAGATGTATTAGAAGATACTGAAATTGAACAATTACAACCTGATTACTTAGATAATCAAGTTCAAGCGACAATGGATGATGTATCCACAGCAGGTTATAATATTGTTGTTAATGGACAAGATCCACAACAAGAGATTGAGAACGTAACTAGCAATATCCAAGGTCGTATTGACGAAATCGGTCAAGAATTAGATGAAGATGCTTTAACTGAAGCAATCTCAAATAATACTGATTTATCTGAACAAGAAGCAGAAGAAGCAGTAACGAATATCCAAGAAGCTTATGGACAAGCAAGTCAAGAAGCTGAACAAGCATTGAATGATGCACAAACAGCAGTTGAAGACTTACAAGTACAAGCTGAACAAGCTTTTGCTGAAAGTGCACAAGTTGCTGAAGATGTCTCTAACCAAACATCTAAATACTCATTGTATATCTTTGTTGGACTTTTAGTAGCGATGTTTATTACAGCTTTTGCTGGACATGCTGGTGCTAAAACAGCAAGCGAAACACATAATAATGCTGTCTAATAAAGACTAGAAACAATAAACAAATTTAATTGACTACACCTCTCTCTTAGCCTATTCTATAACTAAGAGAGAGGTGTTTTTTTGAATCATTTTAAACTTGAGAAGCAATTTATAGCAAAGATATTATTTATTGCGGTTATTATTTTAATTATTTTCAATTGGTCACAAGTAGCAAGTGCCTTTGGAGTTGTTTGGCAAGTTGCTTTCCCAGTTGTCTTAGGGGGAATGATGGCTTACGTTTTGAACTTACTCATGAACCAGTTTGAGAAAAGATTGTATCCCAATACGGATAAAAAATGGTTGCAACACACTCGCCGTCCGCTGGCGATTGTACTTTCAATTTTAGTCATTACTTTAGTCGTTGCGGGAATCATTGGTTTAGTTGTTCCGCAACTTGTAACGGCTGTTATTACTTTAGTTGAGGCTGTACCAACAGTGACAGATTCCTTACAAACTTGGGTTGAAGAGCAACAGCATCTTATTCCGATGTTTAATGATTTAATAGAACAAGTGGACTTTAATTGGAGTAGTGTGATGTCTAGTTTTGCTGAGATTGGAAACCGACTGCTTCGAGGTGTAGCGGAGTCTTCTGTATCACTTTTATCTAGTTCAGCTTCAGCTGTGACAACCTTTGTATTGTCAGTGATGTTTGCCCTTTATATTTTAGTGTCGAAAGAAAAGCTGGGTAAAAATTTCAATGATATCCTGATTTCATATTTGAGTGATGAGCAAGTAAGAATTGTTAAGAACATCTTGAATGTGACTGACGATGTCTTTTCCAACTATATTACAGGAACGGTCATTGAGGCTTTTATTCTAGGCTTCATCGTATCGCTTGGACTTTGGGCCATCCAAATGCCATATGCAGCCATGCTCGGAGCCTTGCAAGGAGCTTTAGCGTTTATTCCTTTAGTAGGTGCCTTTCTAGCCGGCTTTGTTGGTGTGATTATTCAATTTGCCGTATCGCCAATTAATGCATTAATCTATCTCATTTTCGTTATTGTTGTTCAACAACTCGAAGGAGATTTGATCTATCCGCGTGTGGTCGGTGATTCAATCGGCCTTCCAGGTATGTGGGTCTTAGCAGCGGTAACTGTCGGTGGGGGCTTGTTCGGAATTTCAGGGATTTTACTTGGGGTACCGGTCTTTGCAACAATCTATAAACTATTTAGTTTGGATATAAGCTACCGTAAACAGATTCGGGAAGAAGCCAAAGAGCGTTCTCTAATGAATGAATATGAAGAAGAAGGCTTAAGATTGAAACCCTTTGAAGCCCTCCGTCATAAAATATTGACACCAGAAGATATTCAAGATATTTAAACAAAATGGAGCCCTGATGTCTATCTAAGATAGATTTAGGGCTCTTTTTCAATTCAAAATGTTGATTTTTTAATAGATATGCTATAATGGTCAAAGAAGGTCAGAAGACACATACTCACTTCATTAAAGTCCTCTTTCCTTAAACTGAATAGTTGTCGAGAAAGTCTTTTTATTATATAATAGTCAAAGATAGTCAATGTTAGTGGAAGGGGGATCATAGTGGCACAAAGAAATATGTCGGATATTATTGAAGCTTATTTAAAAAGCTTTTTGAAAAATAGTGAAAGAATTGAAATCAAACGAAGTGATATTGCAGAACAATTTGATTGTGTACCTTCACAGATTAACTATGTTATTAATACACGCTTTACTCAAGAACATGGCTATATGGTAGAAAGTAAACGAGGTGGTGGGGGCTATATACGGATTCTAAAAGTTGAGTTAGTTGATGAAATCGACGCCCTTGACGATATGATCCAAATGATAGGACCGCGTATAAATCACCGCAGTGCAATCAATATTATTGAAACATTAGTCAACCATAGTATAATGACAGAACGAGAAGGCGCATTAATACTATCAGTGATTGATAAAGCATTACTACAAACAATCTCGTTACATGAACAAGAAGCAAGAGCTTTGATTCTGTCGAAGTTTTTAGAACAATTACGAATTACATATAAATAAAGAGGTGAAAGTATGTTTGAAGAATTATTTACTGAAAGTGCTCGCCAAGTAATGATTTTTGCTGCTGAGCAAGCGTATTACTTAAGACATCAGGCTGTAGGCACAGAACATATCTTATTAGGTCTAGCTCGTGAAGAGTCAGGTATTGCCGGAAAAGCTTTACGTGGCATGGGTGCAGATTACCAAACGTTACTAACTGAATTAGAAATTATTCACGGTAAAGTGAATGCTCCACGTATGCAAGGGGATATTGTTATTCCATACTCACCACGTGCGAAGAAAATTATTATGAATGCATCGAATGATGCGAAACGTTTAGGTGTGCCAAAAGTTGGAACAGAGCATTTATTACTAGGCATGTTAAAAGAAGAAATTTTAGCAACAGTTCTATTAAAGAACTTAGGTATCGACTTAAATGAATTAAGAAAAACAATCTACGAAATGGTTGGTGTGAACGATTCAACAGGACGCGTTCAAAATAGCCGTCGTGGACGTCAAAAACAACAACAGCAACAAAATGGAGCGACAAGTTCGACAACACCAACTTTAGATTCACTTGCACGTGACTTAACACAATTAGCGCGTGACGGGAAGTTAGATCCAGTGGTTGGACGTGCGAATGAAATCCGTCGTATCATACAAATTGTTAGTCGCCGTTCAAAAAATAACCCCGTATTAGTTGGGGAGCCTGGTGTTGGTAAAACGGCAATCGCCGAAGGTCTAGCAGAACGTATTGTATCTGGTGGAGTGGCTGAAAACATTGCTAACAAACGTTTAATGATGTTAGATATGGGTTCACTTGTTGCGGGAACGAAATACCGTGGTGAATTCGAAGAACGTATGAAGAAAATCATTGAAGAAATTACTGAAGATGGTAATACAATTCTCTTCATTGATGAGTTACATACATTAATTGGGGCAGGATCAGCCGAAGGTGCTGTTGACGCAGCAAACATCCTGAAACCAGCATTAGCTCGTGGAGAAATTCAAATCATTGGTGCAACTACTTTAGATGAATATCAAAAACACATTGAAAAAGATGCAGCCTTAGAACGTCGTTTCTCTAAAGTTCAAATCGATGAGCCAACTCAACAAGAGTCTGTTCAAATTATTCATGGACTTAAAGAACGTTACGAAAAACACCACAATGTAGAAATTACTGATGAAGCGGTCGAAGCAGCGGTTAAATTAAGTACACGTTACTTAACTGAACGTCGCTTACCAGATAAAGCCGTTGATTTAATTGATGAGGCCTCAGCTAAAGTACGTATTGATGCAACGACGCACAGTACAAACTTAAGCGACCTTGAGAAAAAATTAGGCGAATTATCCGATAAAAAAGAAAAAGCTATCTTAGCCCGTGATTTTGACACTGCAGCCAAAATCCGTGAAGAAGAACAAAAAGTTGAAACTCAAATCGAAGCAGCTGCGAAAGCAGAAAGCAAAGATAAGGGTGAAGGTGAAGCAATTCTTAAAGTGAGTCCTGAAGATATCGCAGAAGTAATTACTATTTCAACAGGTATCCCAGTAAAACAATTAGATGCTGCCGAATCAAAACGTCTTGTTCACTTAGAAGAAGAGTTGCATGAACGTGTTATCGGTCAAGATGATGCTGTTGTATCAGTATCTAAAGCGATCCGCCGCGCATACAGTGGCTTGAAGAGTCCTAAACGACCAATTGGGTCATTTATGTTCTTAGGCCCAACTGGGGTAGGTAAGACAGAATTAGCGAAATCTTTAGCTTCATCTATCTTTGGTAGCGAGGACAATATGATCCGTGTGGATATGTCTGAATACATGGAAAAACACAGTGTGTCTCGTTTAGTAGGTTCACCTCCAGGATACGTTGGTTATGATGAAGCAGGTCAATTGACTGAGCAAGTTCGTCAAAAACCTTACAGTGTGATTCTCTTAGATGAGGTTGAAAAAGCCCATCCAGATGTATTTAACATGTTATTACAAGTATTTGATGATGGTCATATGACAGATGGTAAAGGGCGTCGTGTCGACTTCCGTAACACAATTATCATCATGACTTCGAACATGGGAGCAACAGCTCTTCGTGATGACAAATCAGTCGGATTCGGTGCTGTGGACTATACAGATGACTTCAAGGCAATGGAAGCACGCGTTATGGAAGAAGTAAAACGTGGATTCCGTCCAGAATTCATTAACCGTATTGACGAAATTATTGTCTTCCACCCATTATCTAAAGATCAAATTAAAGAGATTGTTAAATTACAAGCGCAAGATATCATCAACCGTCTACATGATCTTGAGATTGAAGCCCGTGTAACAGAGACAGCTCTAGAAATTATTGCTGACGCTGGCTTCGATCCAGAATATGGAGCAAGACCAATCCGTCGCGCAATTCAAAAACAAATAGAAGACGAGTTAAGTGAAATGATGCTAAGTGGAGATATCAAACTAGGTGATAACATCACCATTGGTGGCCGCCAAGGAGCAATCAATATCAATAACCGTTCTAAATAATACAGATGAATCGTGTCGGTGAGAGGAATCTCGCTGACACGATTTTTTTCTGTGACAAGAGCCAAACAGCAAGTCCATTTGTCTTGAGTTAGCTCAACTAAAGGCAAACGGGGAATCCATTTGTCTTGAGTTAGCTCAACTAAAGACGAACGGCGAATCCATTTGTCTTGAGTTAGCTCAACTAAAGCCAAACGGCGAGTCCATTTGTCTTGAGTTAGCTCAACTAAAGACGAACCGCAAGTCCATTTGTCTTGAGTTAGCTCAACTAAAGACGAACCGCAAGTCCATTTGTCTTAAGATCCAAAAAGCATAAAAAACACCAAACTTCAGAAAAGTCTGGTGTTTCCTTGATAGCCCATCGTATTAGAAATAAGCTAAATTCTTTAAAATCATAATAAACACAACAAGCGAGAACATTGAAGCGACCGTTGTGAAGACAACAATTTGGTTTGCTAAATCGCCATCACCGCCGGCGACAACTGCTTGAGCATAACTAGATACAGCCGTTGGTCCAGCCGTCGCGATTAAGACTGATATTAAGTCAGCTCCACGAAAGTCTAATAAACCACCTGCAATAAATAAAGCAATCGTAGGAATAATTACTAATCGTGCAAGAACAGTTCCGTAAAGAGACCAGTCAGCATCCTTTAGTTTACCAAAGTTAAACGTTCCACCCATAACAATGAGTGCAAGCGGCGGCGTCATACGTGTTAAATTTCCCATCGTCGTTTCAATCACATTAGGGAACTTGAATCCTAATACTGCAACAATTACCCCTGCGCAAGTAAAGATAACCATTGGGTTAGTCAATACTTGTTTAATTGTTCGTTTCAATGAGAATTTCTCATCAGTATAAATTGAAAAAGCAATTACAGAGAAGATATTATTTAAAGGCACAATGGTTGCTAGAACAATCGTTACCATCCCTAAATTTTCTTGACCGAGTAAAGCTATTCCCATTGGTAAACCGAATAAAATCGCGTTTGAACGAATCGAACCTTGAAGAATGACCCCTCGTTTTGCATTTGATTTTTCGAAAATAGGTACAATAAAAGCCAAAATAATAAATGCAACAATAGCAAAAATAATGTTAAAAGATAAAGTTAACCCATTAAAATCCGTCGCAATATTCGTATTATAAACATTTGAGAATAAATTCAATGGCAGTAAAATAGAAAAAATCGCTTTATTAAACTGAGCATAAGCGTCTTGTTTAATGAAACCTGCGCGTGTAAAAAACTGACCTAAAGCCATGTAAAGCATCATTGGCATGACTGCATTGAATCCGATCATAAAATTGTCCAATCAATTAACTCCTTCGTCTAAAAATTTGCAATCAAAAAATGCGAATATAAAGATTATAATACTCAATTCATCATTTGACCAATTATTTTTACTGACAATTAACTTGCATTGTCCTTCATTAATAATTATTATAAAGAGAGATAGATACAAATTTAAAGTAGTTTGAATATGGAAGTTCGGTTAAATTCCGAGACGGTCCCGCCACTGTAATCATGCGAAAAGCATGGAGTCAGATCTTTATTCAAGCATACTTATCCGACATACTATTTCGAGGCAAAATAGTGAGTGATATCCGATCCATTCGAATAAACCCATGCTTTTCTCTCCAAATAGTTTGAAGTGAATACTGTCATCTGTCACAAAATCATATGGGAGGCATTTAGAATGAAAAAATGGTTACTATTATTAGCGTCAACTTTAGTATTAGTTGGTTGTGGTGAAACGACACAGACAGAAGAAGTTACTTCAACACCGGTTGAATCAAGTGAACAAGCGGTATTAGCTGAAGTGACTGTATCAGTAACAGTTGATGGAGAAGAAATTGACGAAGGCGAACAAGTTCTAGAAGTTGAAGAAGGTGCGATTCTATTAGATGTGATGAAAGAGCATTATGAACTTGAAGAAGCTGACGGCTTTATCTCTGCAATTAACGGATACGAACAGGATGAAGAGGCAGGGAAATACTGGTTGTTTGACTTAAACGGAGAGATGGCTGAAGTTGGAGCGGCTGAATTAGAGTTATCAGACGGTGACTTAGTCGAGTGGAAACTTGAAGCCTTCGAAGGATGAGTAAGTATTTCACAGTTAAGCGTCTAGCAGTACTGGCCTTACTGACCGCTCTGTGTCATATTGGGCGAATTGCCTTTCAATTTATACCAAATGTACAACCTGTCACAGTGATTTTAATAATTATTACTTTAACGATGGGAACTTTGGATGGACTCCTAGTAGCTATCACTTCGATGGTCATTTCGAATATGCTACTTGGAATGGGTCCTTGGACACTTTATCAAATTATGGCCTATGGCATCATTGTATTACTTACAAGTGCTCTAAAGGCTTTATACAATCGATTAAAGGACCATCAGAGTGCGCGAAGAGTAATCTTTGCGCTGTTCGCTGGAGCGACTGGATTAATTTACGGGTTTGTTATTTCACTATTTTCATCACAAATGTTTGGTGTCGTTAATTTCTGGGTTTATTATGCCCAAGGGATTACATTTGATTTAATGCATGCGGCTGGGAATGTGGCCTTCTTTTTAGTGCTGGAGCCGACACTGGTGCCAATTATTCAAAAACGATTTATAACTTCAAAAGGATAACGAATAGGAAACTTTGCAACTGTAACACATAAAAGAGCCATCAGAAATTTTTCTGATGGCTCTTTTGAAATTATTTTGGTATATCTTTTTTTGTCAATTCAGTATGGAAGACACGTCCGCTTCGTTCATACAAGACGTCTTCGACACCAGCTTGGCTATTAGCCACACGTGCTAGGGCAAAGAAGTAATCAGATAGACGGTTAATAAACTTTAATACGTGCTGATTAATCGTCTGTTCTTGTTGCAAGCTAACAATCCGACGCTCGGCGCGTCTTGTAACGGTGCGTGCAAAGTGAAGTTGAGCAGCGAGTTGTGTTCCACCTGGTAAAATAAATGATTCAACTGTTGGAGGTATCGGTGCATACTCGTCGATGCGGCTTTCTAACCAAGTTACCAGGTCTGCATTCGTACGATATGGATACTTATCATGTTTTTCGGGTGTTGCTAAGTCATTGCCGCAGTCGAATAAATAGTGTTGAATGCGCATGAGCTCTTCTTTCATATCACTAGGCGTTTCTTCTAAAGCAACAATCATCCCGATAATACTGTTTAATTCATCCACCGTTCCGTAAGCCTCGACTTGTTGGCTATCTTTATGAACAGACTTTCCACCGATGATGCGAGTGGTACCGTGATCACCTGTCCGTGTGTAAATTTGCATAAGTATACTCCTTATTATAAACCGCAGCGTAATTGAGCGTTACAGTTAGTACATGTATTACATCCACCAATATCTTGAACGATTCCACTACGACAAATTGGGCAAGTATCTCCGATATCTGAACCAAAGACAACGTCATCTGTATGCCCTTGTGTTTTAACGTGCTCTGACTCAGCTAGGTCAACTAATTGTCTTAATTCGTTACTGTCATCAACGATACGCGCCTCTTCCATTGGGAATAATTCGATATTTTCTGCTTCATTCTCTTCAGCCGCAAGTGTTAATACTTGTGAGTCACGAGACCCGTCCACATAGACCGTTCCACCTTTAGCGCCACCTTTGTATAAGCGTTCGTAAATACTTTGAACTTGGCTGACTTGGTATCCTTTAGGTGCGTTTACAGTCTTAGAAATTGAACTATCAACCCATCTTTGGATCGTTGTTTGAACATCAACGTGTGCTTCTGGCGCAAGTGACATAGCTTCAACGAAGAACTCTGGTAAATTTTCAGCGTCTGCTTCTGGGTGTGCATCAAGATATTCTTGAACAATTTCAGCATTCACTTCGATAAATTTACCAAGTCGTCCACTACGGAAGTATTTGAAAGCAAAGTAAGGTTCTAATCCAGTTGCTACACCAACCATTGTTCCTGTACTTCCAGTTGGAGCAACAGTTAATAAGTGTGAATTACGAATACCGTGTTCTAAGACACCTTCACGGATATGATCCGGCATTTTTTGCATGTAGCCTGTTTGAACGAATTTTTGACGAAGAACTTGAGTTTCTTCATCATTTTCGCCGATTAAGAATGGGAAACTACCTTTTTCTTTTGCTAAAGCAATCGATTCTTCGTAAGCAGATACTGCGATTGTTTTGAATACCTCATCAACAATTTTGTTTCCTTCTTCTGATCCATAAACGTGTTCAGTATAGATGAGTAAGTCAGCTAAGCCCATAACACCTAGACCGATACGACGTTCGCCCAGGGCTTGTTTTTTATTTTCTTCTAGGAAATACGGCGTCGCGTCAATCACGTTATCTTGCATACGTACACCAGTCTTCACTGTTTCAATTAATCGGTCATAATCCATAGTATGTGTGTCTTTATTTACTATATTCGCTAAGTTAACGGCAGCTAAGTTACATACAGAGTATGGTGCTAAGGGTTGTTCACCACATGGGTTTGTCGCGACAACTTTTTGACCGTATGCTTTCGCATTTGTATCATTATTCGCGTTATCGATAAAGAAGATACCGGGTTCAGCTGAATATGTTGCACAAATATTGATTAATTTCCAAAGTTCTTTCGCTTTAATCGTACGGTAATCTCTAATGCCGTATCCTTGGTCAGCCCATTCACGTACATCACCTGAATCAGGCCATTCTGCATTATAAGCAGCCATTTCAGCAGGTGTATAGTTCTCAACATCTGGGAATTTTAATGTCCAGTCGCCGTCTTGTTCAATGGCTTCCATAAAGTCATCAGTTAAAGTAACGGAAATATTCGCTCCTGTTAAGAATTCTGGGTTATTCACGCTATAAGTTCCGCCATCACGTAGTTTAGCTTGAGCGTCTTTGATATTTTGTTCTGAAAAGCCACCTAAACCTGGCATTGTTTTGTAACGAACGATATTTTCGTACATCGTTACTTCAGCTTGGTTTAATGGTGTGAACTTCAGTTTTTCTTTTGCTAATGTTTTAATCTGTTCGTCATCAGTTTGTTCGATTAAATATTGTAGAACGCGTGGGTTTTGCATTTTTGAGATAATAAATTCAATAATATCTGGATGCCAATCAGCTAACATAATCATCTGTGCACCACGACGGCTACCACCTTGTTCCACAAGATGTGTTAGTTGAGCGATGTCATCTAACCAAGAAACTGAACCAGATGACTTACCGTTAACCCCGCGAGCTAGAGTGTTTCTAGGGCGTAGTGTTGAACCGTTCGTTCCGACACCACCACCACGGCTCATAATCTCCATCACTTCTTTACGGTGATCTGAGATACCTTCACGTGAATCTGGAATGAAAGGCATCACATAACAGTTAAAGTAAGTTACATCAGTATTTGTTCCTGCCCCGTAAAGCACACGACCCGCGGGAACAAAATTCATTTCTTTCAATTGTGTATAGTATTGACCATTTAATTCTTCACGTTTAACTGTATCTGTTTCAACATCCGAAAGACCTTTGGCAGTACGCTTTGCAATCTGTTCATAATAAATTTCTAACGGTTTATCAATCGTTTCGATTTTGCGAGTGACAAGTCCGGTCTTTTGTTCAGTTTCATCTTCTAATGAACCACGGTATTCTTCTTCAATCCAAATAAGGACTTCGTTGTTAGCCGTATCAATGGCTTGCACAATCCCAATCCCTCTCGCTGGGTATTTAGGATCTGCTTTAACCGTTAAGATAACGAGGTCTCCAACCGCTAACGTTGATTTAGCCGCATCTTTAAATGAGTAACGATCTAACATAACCATTCTTGAAACCCCGCTGTGCGTAATATTCATATCGCTTGTCATAGGGAAGATTTGTGGAAATGCTTCGATAGCTTTATTTAATTGTTCTTTGTTCCATGTCACATGTTGATGTGTTGTTTGAGTCATATTTATATTACCCCTTTGTGAAAATGTTCCGTTAGCACTATATATTGTGCTGCTACTGTATTCTAACCCAATATATCGTATTTATCCAGAGTAAACTAAGAATCAAATTTTTTTGTTCGCCTTTTGTTCGCGCAAATCTTGCTAGATAAGGGTAAGCGATATTAAATAAATTTTCAACTATAAATTTTAAAATTAAATTTACTACAATAACGTGTTCTAATAGTATCTTACCGCAATATAATATAAAACATTGCGTTATAGCAAGTCGCTTTAATAGGTTGTGATAGCGTTTTATGCTATAATATACTTATCATTGAATATGAAGATGTTATAAATTTATATAGCATAAAAGGAGGAATTTTAAATGAGTAAAAAAAGAAATAATGTGTCACTTGGCTTAGTATTACTTGGTTCAGCTGCAACAGTTGCCGGAATTGCAGCGATGATGTACTACAACGATGACGTGCGTCATAGAGTTGAAGGTGTTGTGAACCGTGAGCGCGCTAAATTATTTGTAAAACATAAATTAAATGGTTCAGATAGTTTAGTAAATGCTGTTGATAACTTAAGTGATTCTGAAGTAAATACAATCGTTAAGTTAGCAAGTGGTGCTGGAAACGTTAAAGACCAAGCATCTGATGCATTCTCTTCAATTATGGATCGTGCAAAAGACATGTCTTCTGACGTGACTGACCGTGTTCAAGAGTATTTTGAATAATCTCTAAAAGAGTTAATAAATCCGAGTGAATCATGTACACTGAAGAGTGAAGTGGTTTGCTCGGTTTTTTGTGTGAAAAATAATTGAAGCTGTGCATAACGAATGAAAAGATATAAATATTACGAGGTGAAATATGTTAGAGGCAATTGAAATGGAAGAAGCGGTGCGATTAGAGCATGAAAAGTGGATGGAAGAAGCGATAAAAGAAGCGCTAGTGGCTAAAGAGAAGGCAGAAGTCCCGATTGGCGCGATTATCGTTAAAGACGGTGAAATTATTGCCAGAGGGCATAATGTCCGTGAGTTGGAGTTAGATGCTACAGGTCATGCAGAAATTAAGGCCATTCAGGCCGCGAATAAAGCGCTTGATGCCTGGCGACTGGAAGGGACAACAATGTATATCACATTAGAACCTTGTCCAATGTGCGCGGGAGCCCTTATCAATTCACGGGTAGAGAATGTAGTATACGGAGCAGTGGATCTAAAAGCTGGTTGTGGTGGAACACTCATGAATCTATTGGAAGACGAGCGGTTTAATCACCAACCTCAAGTGATTAAAGGAGTTTTAGCTGAGGAATGTGGACAACTTTTAACCAATTTCTTTAGAGAATTACGTGAAAATAAGAAAAAAATAAAGTTATCCACAGATTGATGTGCATAACCCCCATAAAAACGGGAACATCTGTTCAAAACTCTCGACTATGCACAGAAAAATGACTTATCAACAGACTTATGCACAGACTGAGCTGTTGATAACTACCTAATTGTTGATAAATTGAAGCATTAATCACATATTTTAATAGAAATTACCCTATAATGATAGGATTTGGGGCTGTATTTTTAACATAAAGTAAATTGTGGACAACTTGTTAATTAAATGGAAGGATGACAAACAGTATGATGGATAAGATCTATCAAGAAATCATGGAAGATGAATTGAATCGAGCCTATACTGAACGCGGGGTACCACCTTTATTCAAAGCGCCGAAAGAAGCAACAATGGCGATTATTGGCCAAGCACCAGGACGTAAAGCGGAAGAAACGCAATTATTCTGGAATGATCCCAGTGGGGACCGTTTGCGGGAATGGATGGGACTGACTCGTGAACAGTTCTATGAATCAAATAAAATTGCTCAGCTACCTATGGAATTTTATTATCCAGGTAAGGCTAAGACTGGGGATGTTCCGCCTAGAAAAGAGTTTGCACCGAAATGGCATCCACGTATCATCGATGAGTTACCAAATCTGAAGACAATTCTGTTGATTGGAAATTACTCACAAAAGCATTATCTTAAAAAAACACGTCAACGAAATTTAACAGAGACTGTTCGCCATTATGAAGATTACTTGCCAGAGTTCTTCCCACTAGTACATCCATCGCCTTTGAATCAGCGCTGGTTAAAGATTAATCCGTGGTTTGAAGAAGAGGTTATTCCAGTCCTTCGTAAATTAGTGCAGGAAGAAATATTAGAAATCGATAATTAATGCTAAAAAGATTTTGCATTCGAGTGTCTTTTATGCTATTATAAGTGTTGGCAATAGTGGAACCATGAATGAGTCAGGACCGGAAGGTAGCAGCTATAAGTGGTGAAGCTATGTGCCTTTTTTTTGTGCAATTATTTAAATGAAAGAACGCTTGTAAATCCAAGCGTTCTATTTTTTATTACTAAAACACATTTGACCTTTCAAACTAGACTATATCAAGATTATCCTTTAACAATAGTATATATCCTGAATAATTCATACCTCTATAATTTAAGCTGGTTTCTTGAATAAATTAATCGTTCTTGGAAAAATTGGAAATTTTTCTACAAAATAGTGCGTTCTCGAAGTAGATTTTAACTAAATGAACCTT